>JALSZZ010000417.1 GCA_027075825.1 Mariprofundaceae bacterium
ACTTATGGCAGTACTTCGCAGTACTGACCGCGAGTAAGGCTACAGGCGTGAAAGGCGACAAGAGAAGCTACGGTTACGTTGTAGCAATCAGGGCAGTAAAGTCTAGTGATGCGATGACCGCTAGCGTGGCAAGGCTCCCATGGGCAATACTCGAGAGGATAGCAGTAAGGATAACAGGAGAGATCCCTCAGGTCACGCGCGTCGTGTATGATATAACACCAAAGCCGCCAGCAACAATAGAATGGGAATAAAGAGGTTGTATTCCGGTGTGGCGTGGTGTCCCCTTAATATAACCACGGTATAAGCCTATATTTAGTTCCCGTCATGGAACTATAAAAATAACATGTGACGAGTTCATCCTGGAACAAAAGAAACGGTGGAAAACAGGCGGCGGAGATGCGCTGTGCCAGTGATGCCTCGGCGGGCAGATAACATAGCAAGGTACATGGTAAAGATAGCAGGAGACTTGGAGATACACGTGGTCTTGGGTATTATAATTGGTATCGTAGGAGGTATAATGGGTGTAGTGTTCACTCTAGCAGTCGAATACGTATACGACAATGCTGCAGGTAGGATACTAGATAAAAAACTTCTACTCACGGATCTCGGTTCACCGGATGTAGTACTTATAGTGCCAGTAATGGTTGCTCTGGGTGGACTGATCAGTGGCCTTGTAACCATGATAGCTGGAAGCCAAGTAGAAGGCCACGGGACAGATTACGTCATAGACGCTATCCACAGGAAAAGAGCTAAACTTCCCGCTAGCGTGTCCTTCTGGAAGCTAGTAGCTAGCACGTTCTTCATAGGAACCGGTGGCAGCGCGGGAAAGGAGGGGCCTATAGCTCTTGCGGGGGCAGGCGTAGCCAGCTGGATCGCCCAGAGGCTCGGCCTAGGAGACTTCCAAAGAAGGGCACTAGTGCTTAGTGGCGTGGCAGCGGGCATCAGCGCCGTCTTCAAAGCCCCACTTGGAGCCCTAATGTTCGCTCTAGAAGTACCGTACAAGAGGGACGTTGAGGTCGAGTACATAACTCCAATAGCCGTAGCAAGCTTCACAGGGTACACGGTGTCATCTATAGTACTAGGGCCTCTACCGATAATATCATTCAGAAAGCCTATACCTGGAGGCATGGAATTCCCCTGGCTAACCGTTATGATGCTAGGCGTCATCATGGGATTAGCAGCGAGACTCTACGTAAAAACGTTTTACAGTGTAAGGGAGATGATATTCAGGAAGGTAAGTAGCCCGGTGCTTAGGCCAACTATAGGCGGCTTGATAGCGGGCTTGATCACGGCAGTCATTCCAGCCAGTGCAGGCCAGGGATACTGGATTGTTAACGGGATCATGCAAGGCAGCCTAGTGTATGCCCCTCTAGCGTTGATTGTGGCCGGAATAGGGAAGATCATTGCCACGAGCTTTGGGGTGGGAAGTGGTGGCAGTGGTGGTGTATTCGCTCCCAGTCTCGTGGCCGGAGCGTTGCTGGCTGCTGGCATAACCAGCATGCTAAGTAGCAACTATATAGGTGCCTTGACCTTGATCGGGATGGCCAGCTTCTTTGCTGCCGCAAGCAAAACGCCTCTAGCCACTACTATAATGGTTGCCGAGATGAGTGGTGGTTACTCTATGATTCCAGCAACCATACTCGCAGTATCCCTGGCTTACGTGGTTAG
>JALSZZ010000418.1 GCA_027075825.1 Mariprofundaceae bacterium
TACCCTGTTTATGGCCTATTGCCTGCACGGGCCGATGATCAGTCTCTGGCACTGGCGCAAGGCATCGCGCCTCCGCCTTTTACGTCGCCAGCGGCGGGCTGAACGCAGGCAAGCCAGACAAGCAGCCGCTGCTGATACGCCACCTGCAAACCCTGACCACAACATATCAAGCGAGGATGACACAAAATCATGAGTTTTACGCTGCGCAAAAGCACCGCTGTTGATACGCTGCACCTGAACGTGCAGGAATATGTTCATGAAGCCACTGGCGCACTACACGTTCACCTTGCTGCCGATGATGTGCAAAACGCGTTTCTCGTCGCCTTTCGCACGGTGCCTGAGGATTCCACCGGTGTTGCCCATATTCTGGAACATACGTCGCTGTGTGGCAGTCGGCGCTATCCAGTGCGCGATCCGTTTTTTATGATGATTCGCCGTTCGCTGAATACCTTTATGAATGCCTTTACCGCCAGCGACTGGACGGCCTATCCCTTTGCCACCTGCAATCGCAAGGATTTTGATAACCTGTTGCAGGTTTATCTGGACGCGGCGTTTTTCCCTAATCTGGATCAAATGGATTTTTTACAGGAAGGCCACCGGCTGGAATTTGCCGATATGGAAAACCCGCAAAGCCTGCTGGAATTCAAGGGGGTGGTGTTTAACGAAATGAAGGGGGCAATGAGTTCGGCCAGCAGTCAGCTATGGCAGGCCATCAGCGAACACCTGTTCCCGACGCAAACCTATCACTATAACTCCGGCGGCGATCCGGCGCATATTCCTGATCTGACCCACGAACAACTCAGGGCGTTTCATGCCACGCATTATCACCCCGGCAATGCGGTATTCATGACCTATGGCAATATCCCGCCGGAAGAACATCAGGCGATGTTTGAGGCGCAGGTACTGAAGCATTTTACACGATCTGATCTGCATATTCGCGTCGGGGAAGAGCAGCGTTTCACCGCCCCGAAGCGGGTGACGTGCAGCTATGCGACGGAGCCGGGGCAAGCGCTGGCGCGCAAAACACATATTGTCGTATCCTGGTTACTGGGCAAAAACACCGATGCGGAAAACGTGCTCACCGCGCATCTGCTCAATGGCGTATTGCTGGATCATGGCGGCTCGCCCTTGCGCAAGGCGCTGGAGCAAAGCGAGCTTGGCGATGCGCCTTCGCCCATGTGCGGACTGTGTGATTCAACACTGGAGATGATATTCAGTTGCGGTTTTGAAGGCTCGGAGGCCACACATGCCGAAGCGGCGGAAACGCTGATCCTGGATACCTTGCGACAGGTGGCCGAACAGGGCGTGACTTTTGAAGATGTGGCGGCACAATTGCACCAACTAGAGCTTTCGCAGCGGGAGATTACCGGAGATGGTCATCCTTATGGCCTGAGCCTGATGCTGCATGGGCTGACACCGGCGCTGCACGATGCCCCGATTGCCGATGTGTTTGATATTGACGGCATATTGCGCAAGCTGGGGGAAAAAATCCGCGATCCTGATTTTATCCGCCAACAGGCACAGGCATTGCTGGATAACCCGCATCGCATCACCCTGGTGATGATGCCGGACGCTGAACTGGCGGCCAGACAGGAGGCGGCTGAACGTCAGCGTCTGGAGACCATTCGCGCCAATATGAGTGAAGACGATGTTGCCACC
>JALSZZ010000419.1 GCA_027075825.1 Mariprofundaceae bacterium
GCGCAGCCATGTGCAGGAGCTGGATGCGGCGATCAAGGAGCTCGATGCACGAATCGCCTTCACCCGTAGTGAATTTTTTCGCCAGACCCTGGAGCGCCTGGAAGAAGCGGCCCACCGTCTCAACACCGCCACACAGGAACTGGTAAAGGCAAAGTCGAGCCTCGAGGCCATGCATCTGACTGCGCCGGTGGATGGGGTGGTGCAGCAACTGGCCGTGCACACCGTTGGCGCGGTAGTGACCCCGGCCCAGAAACTGCTGGTCGTCGTGCCAAAGAATGATGCCCTGGAGGTCGAGGCAATACTGGAAAACAAGGATGTGGGCTTTGTCGAAGTGGGGCAGAGTGCAGAGATCAAGATAGATGCTTTCCCATTCACCAAGTATGGAACCATCCCGGGAAAGGTCATCGACCTGTCCGACGATGCCGTGGCCGACGAGAAAAAGGGACTGGTCTACACCATGCAGGTGGCCATGCGGCGCTCGGATATCAAGGTCAACGGTAAAAGCATACACCTTGGGCCGGGAATGACAGTGACGGTCGAGGCCAAGACCGGCACCCGGCGCCTGATCGAATTCTTCCTCAGTCCGTTGCTACGGTATGCCAAGGAGAGTGTGCATGAGCGGTGAATTGTGTTGTTTGATTGGTGCTGTGGAAATTGGCTGGACTCGTGCTCAATACACAGCCTCAGGCGTTGGGGTTATTCTGTGGATCAAGAGATTGGAGTCAGAAATGGTTATGCGTGCCCTTATTGTAAAAGTGTTGGGGTTGTTTGCTGCTCTTCTTGTTATGGCGATTATTTCATTGCTAACGGCTTTTGTTTTTGTATGGGTAAGTACTTATCTATATAACATGAATCATCCGATCCATGATCCTGTTGCACGCGGGGATGATCTTGGTTTGGGTCTTATCGCTGTTCTATTTTTTGCAATAGGGTTTCTGCTTCCTTTGCCACTACTGCCTTTCCTGGCAAGGTATTTTACAGATCGTCCAATGAATATTATTCAAGGAGGAACTAAAGATGTATGATAACTATGGATTTTCTGGTGCTGTCCCGCCGGGGGTTAGTATAAGAAATAATGTTTATAGGGCAAGGGAATATCAGCGTACTCATACTCCGCAGGAGACACTCGTTTGGTTTTATGACCATGTTCGAAATAACAAGAATAGACATCTTCCATTGAGTGATTCAATGGACTACAAGCAGATTGATCCTAAGTATGCCGATTTTGGAAACTATAACTACGCGGTAGTTGGTAAGGCTCTTGGAATTCCTGATATTGTGCTTGAGTATGGGGCGGGGTATGCTCAAGGGTTTGCCAATGGGCTATCACTTGAAGAAACTATTATCCGAATGTTGATGGATCCTGACAATAAGGGAGATAACCCGGAAGATCAAACTATTATACGTCAAGCAATTGTGGATGCAGGAAATGCGGGAATAGGTGGATCGGATATCGGTATTTCTCAATATATAGAGGATATTTTATCCAAAGAGTTTATTAGATTCGCCATGGGTTTTGGCGATATCATCAACCACATCGAAGCCTCGGTTGCCAGCTGGTTCACCAACGCCCAAAACTGGACCCCACCCCGCCGCGACCCCCTGGCCCTGGACCTCGACGGCGACGGCCTCGAGACCACCGGCATCGGGGACTGGAAC
>JALSZZ010000420.1 GCA_027075825.1 Mariprofundaceae bacterium
GCAGCCTGCTGAGAGCCTGTTCTGGCTTCACGTTCCCGCAATTGCTGATCAAACGCTCTGGTCTGTGCTTCAACACCATCCACACGAACGGCCAGACTTTGCAGGCGGGCATTCTGCTGATCATTGCCTTGCTGCGCGATATAAAAAGCATAAACGGCAAATATCAAAGCGGCTATTGACAGCAGCAGCGGCAACGAAGCGCTTATATCGCATTGCGACCCGCCAGCGGCAGGTGCGGCAGCGTTTTTTGCCGCTGCTGCCGCAGGATCTTCCTGCATAACTGTTGCAGAAGGCTGAGCGGTGCCTGTTGCAGGTTGTTCTTCCTGAGGCGCTGAGGCATCCGCCGTCACAGTGTTTTTTTTCTCATCAGGGAGGGTTGGTTCGTTCATCGGGTACTCCTTCAGGACATGCGATTCAGCATGGCCAATACTGCTGATCTGGCTTTGGCAAGGCGATCTGCCGAACGGGATGTGAGGCAGATTTTACCGCTTGGACGCTGACCACAACGCGCCGGGTAGGAGCCGATTTCAACGTCTGGAAAGTCTGCCTGCAATTGCCCAAGTTCATGTGCAAACAGGCTTTCGGCCAGGTTAGCTTCCACTTCCGCACGATGAAATGGCGCATCGCCAAAATCATCAAGAATACTGGCTAGCTGCGAAGCAAAAATCGGCGGCACACCAGCTAGCACATAGACATTGCCCACATGCGCGCCGGGCGCGATGGTTTCAGCGCAGACAATCATTTGCGCGCCATGTGGCAGACGCGCCATGCGTCGTCGCCCGTCATTAAGTCCGTCGTCACCATAACGCTGGCGCATCAGGGCAACAACTTCTGCTGATTCCTCCAGCGCCACGCCCAGCGCCTCCGCTACACAGTCCATGGTAATATCATCATGCGTAGGGCCAATGCCACCGCTGGTGATCACCGCATCATAGCGACTGCGCAAACGCCTCAGCGTATCAATAATCGCTTGTCGTTCATCACCGACGACAGCGATTTCCTTCACCTGGCAACCACGTTCAAACAGTTGCCGCGTGGCCAGCCAGGCATTGGCATCGCGGGTGCGACCGGAGAGAATCTCGTTACCGATAATCAATAACGCCGCCGTGTGATGCGCCATCAGTCAGCCTTTCGGCGGACGGCGTAACCAAGATAGTTCACCGATAAATCACGGGATAAGGAAAAACGATCCTGCCACCAGGCATACGACATTCCCTGCACATCCCTGGCACGCAGGCCGCTGCGCCGCAAGCCTTCAATCATTTCCGACGGGCGAATGAATCTGGCGTACTGATGCGTTCCCCGCGGCAACCAGCCCAGTACATATTCTGCGCCAACAATTGCCTTGATATAGGATGCGGGCGTGCGATTCAGGGTGGCGAAAAACAATAGCCCGCCGGGCCTGAGCATGCGCGCACAGGCATCAAGCACGGCCTGCACGTCCGGCACATGCTCCAGCACCTCAAGGCAGGTAATCGCATCGTAGCAGGCTTCATGACTGTCAGCCCAGTTCAGGGCATCATTCTGATGGTAAACAGGTGGCCAGTGACTTGCCTGCTGTGGATGCTGGCGGGCATGCAGGGTGGCAACAGACAAGGCCCTGGGTGAACGGTCAATGCCTTCCACCTGTGCGCCGCGTGCAGCCATACCTTCGGCCAGCAAGCCGCCACCGCAACCCACATCCAGCACCTGCGCCGAAGCCAGGTTGCAGTGCTGCGCGATATAATCCAGGCGCAGCGGGTTAATTTGATGCAAGGGCTTAAAGCGTCCGTCGGGCTGCCACCACTCATCCGCGATACGCTCGAATTTTTCAATTTCCTGAGGATCAAAGCTGGTTGTTTCCATTGCCGTAGCATGCGTCAGCGAAGCGAGATTGACAAGCGTCTCCTTCACTTCGCTGTAACCACTTCCCGCATTGCATGCTGTTTTGTTCGCCGGGATCACCAAATACTTCTAGGAGTCTGTCGGACTTTGATCAATCTACTACGAAAAAGTGGGTATTGGCCAAATATTTGCCCTGTTTTTGTTAAATAGCGCTGCTATTCGCCGCCAACAGGTCGTATATTTGACTCAATCCCGCTATTTCTCGTGACGATTGCCAAAGTCCGACAGACTCCTAGGCCGTTATTTCTGCACTGCACCGGAAACATCTGCTTCCCCATGACTCCTCATCCCCGGCACTGCATAGCCAACCTGACTTAAGCCCATCAGGGCGACCAGCTCAATGGGCACATCCCACATTTGGCCATCAAGCAGGCTTTTGGTGACAAAAATGGACACCGTGAGCACTGTCCATACCAGCATCTGTGCCCGTGGTAATGACAAACACCCCTGATGATCGCATACCAGATGTGCAATCGAAGGCTTCATTCTCTGTTCAGTGGGCAGCGTTGGCGCATCATTCGTATCCGGCATTGCCGGAAGTTCCTTGTCGTTCCACCTGGCCAGCGCCCGCGTCGCATAGGAAGAGCCCATCAGGGCAAGCAGCGTCCAGGGAATATCCGGCAAAGCCATCTTCGTCTGGCTATACACGGCAACAATCCCGACAATCGCCAGCGTCCAGATGGTCATCTGCACCTTGGAAAGCGAAAGTTTGCCGTTGCTTTCACAAAGCAGATCAATCACCCGCCGCCATGTGCCATAACGCTTCGCAGCAATGGCAAACAGCAGTAAGAACATGCAAAAAAGGAGTAATCCCGTCTGAAAAAACACACCAACGGCGTTGCCAATATTCACCCTGGCCTGACCACTACTCAATAGCTGCTGACAGCTATGACCGTCGTTGTTCTCCGGCCATCGCAATACGGGAACCACCTGCGCAAACGGGCGAAAAAAGGGTAACTGAAAAGCCGATACATCAAAAAGTAACAGCGTTCCGCGATACACTCTGGGCGTTAGCTGGCCGGCGACCAACTCATTCACCGTCCATGACTGATTACGATCAATCAGCAAGGGGGAAAACGACAGATTATCCAGGTTGCTTCCCAACGACATGCCGGGAAAACTGTCTTTCATCTGCAAACTCACCTCATTTTCAGATGCCTGAAGGTAAACATTGGCAACAAAAACAGGCAACAGACGGTTGCTCATCTGACCATCGGGAAAAATCATCTTAACCGGATTCTGGGCACTGCCAGGTGTAGCCGGGCAAACGGGTAAAGCAGCCTGCAACAGGCCCGGCCAGGACAACATACTCATGGCAATGATGCAGACTTTTTTCAGCATTCCCGCCTCCTTGTTTCGTTACGCTATCAAGCGCTATGTCGTCGTTTTCCCTCTTTTACATCCCTGATTACTAACTCAACAGGCCGTGATAGTACTGGCGATTGGCATAGGTTTTTACCTGCTTGCGGTTTTGCTCGCCTTCCTGCTTCAGGCTGACGTGCACCCAGCCGGAGTTGGGTTCTCCCTGACGGTAGCACTCAAGAATCAGCTGATCGTATTCCAGGTGATCGCGCACCCAGACGGCCAGCTCATAGTTGCTGATACCGGGAATTTCGATATCCACCGCTTCGGCCTTGCAATGCTGTGAGTTGGGGGAACCGCCAATGGCCGCATTCAGTTCGGGGGAACGATAACCGCTGTTAGGGCTGAAAGGAATGCCGTAGTGAGCATACACAGGCTCAAGAATTTTCTCACACAGGCGCGCCAGCCGTGGGATGTACGCCTCCGGAGGCATATTATCGATACCCTTGCGTTCAGCCGTTTCCGAACGAATCAACTCGCCCAGCACATAATGTTTGGATAACCGGTCTGATAACTTCATACTGTTTCCTTTTTCAACTGCGCACCCAGCGCACAATCAGCCAGCCACAAAGCATGCAACTAATACCGCCGATACGCAAGACGGCAGGCGGAATTTCCGGTAAACGCCGCATGGTTTCGATCATTCCCTGCGGAAACAAGGCATACAACGCACCTTCAAGCAACAGCATCAGGCCGAGAGCCGCCCATAAATCATCCATGTGTTTCGTTTTCCCCTGCTACATATTCTATTTGCCCGTGGATCAGCTGATCACGGCCAAGCATTCGGCGTTTGATCTGCGTGATGTGTGGCGCTTGCGGCATGGTTGCAATGCCTTTGCCGTGCCAGAAATTCACCGCCGCCCTACCACCAATCAGACAAGGTGCCTGATACAGCAATAATTCGCAGGCCAGCCGCTGCTCCAGAAAAAGCCCGTGCAGCTGGCCGCCACCTTCAAGCAATACCTGCAAACGCCCTTCCGCTGCCAGGTGACGCAGACAAGCCTGTATATCTGCCAGTACCACCACATCAACACCCGCCTGCCGCCATTGCGCCGCGCATGCTTCATCATAATCGTGGGCAATGATATAAAAACGCACATTGCCGGCATTTCGGCCATGCACCTGCAATAAACGCAGTTCACTGTTAAATGCCGGTAGCTGACGCATCATGACCACGCGCAATGGCGGCAGCCCCTTTAAGGGTACATCGCGAACATTAAGAGAAGGGTTATCATGCCGTAAAGTGCCGCCGCCAACCACCACGACATCGGCCAGTGCCCGCTGACGATGCGCGTGTCGGCGCGCCTGTTTGCCGGTAATCCATTGCGAATGGTGGTTGCGGGTCGCCAGCTTGCCATCCAGCGATATCGCTGCCTTGGCAATCACATAAGGCAAGCCGGTACGCAGGTAATGAAAAAAAGGACGATTGATGGCATCTGCCTGCGCCTGCATCAGGCCGCTGCTGACAGCCACTCCCTGTTGCTGCAAAAACGCGCCGCCGCCTTGCATATGCGGATTCGGATCAGCCGACGCATACACCACCCGACGGATGCCAGCCTGCAAAATTGCCCGGGTGCATGGTGGTGTGCGTCCCTGACCGTGACATGGCTCCAGCGATACATAAAGCGTGGCTCCCTGACTGGCTGCGCCGGCATTGGCAATGGCGTGAATTTCGGCATGCGCTTCGCCAGCACGCTGATGCCAGCCTTCACCCACGATGTGCTGATCACGAACCAGCAGCGCGCCGACGCGAGGATTTGGGTGGGTGCTGCCCATGCCGCGCCGGGCCAGCGCAATGGCCCGGCGCATCCATTGTTCATCTGTCGTGTATGATTTCATCAGCTACGATTGAGCAAGGCTGTGGCCTGCGCCGCTATCCCTTCACCACGCCCTGTAAAGCCTAATTTTTCGGTGGTCGTCGCCTTGATATTCAGTTGCCCGCAGTTAATTCCCATCACTTCAGCCAGCCGCTGGCGCATGACCTGTTTGTAAGGGGAAATACGCGGACGCTGGGCAATCACGCAGGCATCAATATTGCCGATTCGCCACCCTTCCCGGTGTAACTGGCGCATCACCTCAGCCAGTAGTTCGCAACTGTCAGCGCCACAAAAACGCGCATCGTGATCGGGGAATAACTCACCAATATCGCCCAGCGCTGCCGCCCCCAGCAGGGCATCCATAATGGCATGCACCAGCACATCGGCATCCGAATGCCCGGCCAGACCGGGGCCTTCCGGAATATGAACACCACCGAGTACCAAGCGACGTTCAGGCGCAAAGGCATGCACATCAAAACCCTGTCCAATGCGCATCACTGGCAGGTGATCATGGGCTTCGTTTGCCGCGCTATGTTGTTCCATTGCTTTTCTCCTGAATATCCACAGTCAGGGCGATGGCCGATAAACGCAAAATATCGCCGTGTTGCAGGCGATGGTGTGTTGCCACCGATAATTGCTGCTCATTCAGCCAGACCGGGTTGGTAAAGCTCTGACCGAACATCTGCTGATCAATGGCTTGCACATACCACTCACCATCCTGAAAATGGAAACTGCAATGCTGACGGTGTACATAGCGGCAGCCTTCAATATCCGGCGGAATCTGCACCGCAGAGCGATTGGACGCATGTTGCTGACCTATCACAGCGCCATCATGGATGGTAAAGATGCTATCACCAAGGGTAAGATAAAAAGCAGGCGGGGTTGTTTCCGGTGTTTCAGTGATCGTGGCTGTTTTGATGTCTGCGTGCGCGGGAACTGATGCTGCCACATCTTCCGTTGGCATCGGGACTTCTTTTTCAGCCGTTCGCGGCACGGAAGGCTCCATGCCAATAAACTGCTGGCATTTTGCACACAGGTTTTCATATTCCGGGTTGGTATGACCACAGCGTGGGCAGATACGGACAAACTCAGTCATCACACAGCCCCTGATGCAGTTGCTGGCGCTCATGCTGGTCGAGAATGCCGATCAGCCAGTCTTCGCCCCGCCGGGAAAGCCCCAGTTCGGCAGTATTGGCATCCAGTGCAGTACATGCTTTCAGTAGCGCCTGACCACAGGTGCTGAGCGCATGCAGTCGTTGATTCGCTGAAGCCAGCAAAGGGTGTGAACCTGGCATGCGCTCTGGCATAAAAGAGCCATCAACCAGCAGATCAGTCAATGACAACAGGCGGCGGCAATCATCATCTGTTTGCAGATGTTCGAGCGAATAGCCGGAAAACACAAGTATATTCCACGACGGTCGCTGTTGCTTCAATGGCCTGAGTAATTCGGTCAGTGCCGTCGCCTGAAAAAACGGTTCCCCGCCAGTCAGGCTAAGGCCATCAATATATGCGGGCAATTGCAGCAGGCGCGCCAGCGCTGTTTCCAGATGAATGGCATAACCACTGTTTTCAGACTGCAACTGCGGTGTAATGCAGGCCTTGCAACGCATGGGGCAACCAGCCAGCCACATCGCCGCCCGCC
>JALSZZ010000421.1 GCA_027075825.1 Mariprofundaceae bacterium
AATCTGTCTTGTCTCCCATAATCACAAAGCCTGAATGCTGACACGTCGCCTGAATGGCAAAGGATAGTTGCGTCACATGCGCGGTCGCCGGGCCTGTTCTTAGCCATTCCAGCATATGCTGGATGCTATCGATACTGCCGCAGATCTGTGCCTCCACCGAGCCGTCAGCGCAGTTGCGTACCCAGCCATCAAGGCCAAGGCGCCGTGCTTCGCGCTGCGTGGCATAGCGAAAGCCAACCCCCTGAACCCTGCCGGAAATCTGCACATCATAACATACGCGGGTTTCATCCATGTGACAAAATATAATCAGCAGATGGTGCCTCGTCCATATTGTACTTGCCATTCATGACTGCAGGTCTAGTTTGCCGACGAATCAAACCGCCTGTCAGGCGCTGGATTGGATGAGGTCAGGAATGCTGAACAAGGTTATGCTCATTGGGAATCTGGGTGCAGATCCGGAAACCCGCTACATGCAGGATCAGACGTGTGTCTGTAATCTGCGTATTGCCACCACCGAACGCTGGAAAGACCGGACAAGCGGACAACAGCAGGAGCGCACCGAATGGCATCGCGTCGAATTATGGGGTCGCCTTGGCGAAATTGCAGCGCAGTATTTACGCAAGGGCAGCCGCGTTTATATCGAAGGCTCGATTCGCACGGATAAATGGACGGATCAGAGCGGGCAGGATCGCTACATCACCAAGGTGCGCGCCAGCGAAATGAAAATGCTCGATCGTCGCAATGAAGGTCCCGGCGGCATGCCGCCACAACAAGGTGGTTATCAGCAGCAGGATCAGAGTGGTTTTCCCGCCTATGGTGGTTCGCCAGCAGCCAGCCAGAAGCCTGCCAGCGACCCTTTTGCCGACAGCCCCGACTTTGCCCAGGTCAGCAAGGATGATGATTTGCCATTCTAGGAGTCTGTCGGACTTTGATCAATCTACTACGAAAAAGTGGATATTGGCCAAATATTCGCCCTGTTTTTGTTAAATAGCGCTGCTATTCGCCGCAAACAAGTCGTATATTTGACTCAATCCCGCTATTTCTCGTGACGATTGCCAAAATCCGACAGACTCCTAGGAGTCTATCAGGCTTTGATCAATCTACGATGAGCAATTGGATGTGGGTCAAACTCTGTCCTGTTTTGTTCAATAGCGCTGTTATTCATCGTAAAAAGTTCGTATGTTTGCCTCAATTTCGCTAATTCTCGTGACGACTGCTAAAACTCGACATCCTGGGCATTGCCCGAAATACCATTTAAGCGGGGAAAACAGTGATGAAGCATTATTCTGCTGAATTTCTCCGCTGTTATTTTCGTGAAGTGGGCGTGCATACACCGTTGCCAGCAGGGATTGTTTCGTCTGCGGAGAGAATGGATACAGAGGCAGAAACGCCCGCTGCCGCACCTGTCATGAAACAGGCTGCTGCCCCTGCATCCGTTGCAGCAGCACCGGCGACAGAAAAAGTTGCGCCACCGGTCAGCCTGCCGCCAACCCCGGTGGTGCCTGTAGAGGCCAGTTCACTGGATGCCTTGCGGGCACAGGTGGCCGCCTGCCAGCGTTGCGCGCTGGCCAAGGGGCGCAAGCATACGGTATTTGGCACAGGCGACCCGAAAGCCCGACTGGTTATCATCGGCGAAGCGCCGGGAGCGGAAGAAGA
>JALSZZ010000422.1:0-333 GCA_027075825.1 Mariprofundaceae bacterium
CGAGGTTCTCGATGCGCTCAATATCGTTGCGAAATAACTGGGTCAGGTATGCTCTGATCCTGGCCGGCGGTGTGGTCATTGGTCAGATCATCCCGCCTCTCTGGATCTGGGGTGTTATCCTAATTGCCGAGCCGACCTACCAAGAGGCGACCTATCGCTGTGATCGCTCAATGCGCGCGCATCTCCTGGCCAAACAAAAGCTGGAAGCCGAGCCCTCGGAGGAAAATGTCCGGGAACTCGAGGCGAGTGAAATTGCTCTGATCGACTGCCAAGATTACGATTTGCTGCGCAAGCGGCTGATGCTCATCGGTCTCGATGAGACGGCGCTTGGTT
>JALSZZ010000422.1:343-1653 GCA_027075825.1 Mariprofundaceae bacterium
GTTACATGGCGCTCAGGGCGATCGAGGCCAAGGCGAAAGATCTGCAAGATGTGGTCGAGATCCATGAAATCCGCTACTAGGTTCTTCTTCGCGATTGTGCTGATCTGCGCGACTCCCGCCATGGCCGACACCATGCGCGAGGCCGTGTTGCGCAAGGCCGCACTCGAAAACGGGCTGCGTCCCGCCGAGGAGACCTGGCCGGAGTTCGAACCGGAAATGGCAGCAGTTGGCAGGCTCCTTTTTGAGAGCGAACTGCTCTCACTCACCCACAATGTTTCCTGCCGCAACTGTCATCTGGACGAGTATGGCTCCGCAGACGGTTTGCCGCTCGCCCATGGCGCCGGTGGTATCGGCGAAGGACTTGAGCGGATGAAAAGCCCTGCCGGAATTCTTTCGCGAAACACGCTCGCGCTCTGGGGGCGGGGCGGTGTCGGCTTCGACGTCTTTTTCTGGGATGGTAGAGTGGATGCCAGTTCGGGCGAGGTCCGAAGCCAGTTCGGCATCATGGCACCCTCCGACGATCCGCTGGTGGTGACCGTTCATCTCCCGCCGGTGGAATTCCGCGAGATGATCGGCGAGAGCGATTCGACCGAATGGCTCCGCCAAGGCGACGTCAGCGCGGCGGCCTGGGTCCTCCAGGAGATCGCCCGCCGCATCCGGGAGACACCGGAGATCGCAGCCCCCCTGGCAGAGGCGTCCGGGATGGATGTCGGGGAGTTGAGTTACCTGCAAATCGCCGAAGCCATTGCCGCCTTCATCCGCTCTGAGTTCCGGCTGCGGGAAACGGCTTTCCATCGCTTCATCTTCAAGGGGGAGCCGCTCAGTGACCAAGAACTGGCCGGCGGCCTACTTTTCTATGGTCGGGGGCGGTGCTCCATCTGTCACAATGGGCCCTATTTCTCAGACCTCAAATTCCACGTGATCCCCTTCGCTCAGTTCGGATTTGGCTTCAATGGATTTGGCATCGACTATGGCCGCTACAACTTTACCCAGGACCAACGGGATCGCTATGCCTTCCGTACGCCACCACTCTACAATGTTACGAAGACAGCGCCCTATTCCCATTCCGGGGTCGAGCCGGATCTCGCCGGGGCCATTCGGGCCCATGTCGATCCTTTGGCAAAGATTGACACCAGCAGGCTTTCAGCCCTCGACCGGGCCGAGGTCTACCGGAAAATCGCCATCTGGTCGCTGGAGCCAAGCTACGCGGTCGAGCTCAGCGATGCGGAGATCACCAAGCTCGTCGCCTTCCTGGCGACGCTGGAGTATAACCCGGAGCCAGTGCAGTGAGGCTGGTCCGCCCCCGCGCC
>JALSZZ010000423.1 GCA_027075825.1 Mariprofundaceae bacterium
GATCAGACCAATACGCGCACCCTTGCGAATACTCAGCGACACACCGTCCAGCAGTTGTTGGCCGCCGTAAGCCTTATCCACATGGTTAACCGTAATCAGTGGCATGGGTGTTCCTCATTGCCACAAAGTGCCCGCAATCGCCTGGCATCCGAGTGATTACATTCATCCGCCTGTGCCAGCACCAGTTGTTTCAGGCTCATCACCGCTTCGTTATCCGGCAGTTGGTAATACACCCATTTGCCACGACGTTCCGCTGTGACCAGACCACAATGCTTGAGCTTGCCCAGATGACGGGACACCGAACTTTGCGGTAGCGCCAGCGCTTCTACCAGATAACAAACGCATAATTCATCATGCAGGCATAGCAGATAAAATACCCGCAGACGGGAGTGATCCGCCAGACCTTTGAATAAAGAAGAAAGTTCGCTCATGTTTGCGCTGATGCGCGAAGTTCGGCAACAGCCTCTGGCAGCGGTTTGAGTGAGGGTACGTCACTGTCGTGATCATGTTGTTCCCGCTGCACACGAATCACGCCGTCGAGGCGATTCAGCTTCCGCATAACATCGGCCAGCTGTTTGCGGTTGTTAACCTCAATCAGAAAATACAGATGGGTGATGGCGCCGGGCAGCTGATCCATTCGCATATCTTCAATATTGATTCCCTCATCGGTAATGGTTGTGGAAATCCGCGAGAGCATGCCACGCTGGTTATTGGTCTTCAGGTGAATGCCGGTTGTATAGCTGCGCTTCCCTTCCGGCATCCAGTTAAAAGGCTGCCATTCAGCATGGGTTTGCGCTACCCGACGACAACGAATGCCGTGCAGTTCGATCCCCCGGTTTTTGACAAAGCGACCCACCACCGCATCGCCGGGAACCGGATAACAGCAATTCGCCGGGTAAAGCATATGCTGACTGACACCATTCAGTCTGCCCTCATCGACCTTGCCATACAGCGACCTGAACAGCTGATCAAATGACAGTTCATTGCGCCCCAGCTGTTCTTTCAGTTCATCCATGCTGTCGCAACCAAGCTGTCGTAAAATACTGGGAGGAATTTCACTGGTACCGAAGTTGCGTAGCAGACGTTCGCCAAGCGCAATGCTTTCCGCCCTGTTTTGCTTGCGGAAAAACTGGCGAATGGCATGACGCGCCCGCGAAGTGCGAACAATGCCCAGCCAGCTATGTGAGGGCGACTGCTCCGGGTTGGTAATCACTTCCACGCGATCGCCATTATACAATCGGCGTGAAAGATCCGTGTCCTCACCATTAACGCGCACGGCCACACACTGATTGCCGACTGTGGTGTGGATGGCATAGGCAAAATCCAGCGCCGTGGCGCCGCGGGGCAATGAATACACATCACCATCACGGCTGAACACAAACACCTCCTGAATGAATAAATCAAGTTGAACATTTTCAAGAAACTCTGCGGAGTCGGATGCTTCACGCGAATAATCCGCGAGGATTTTTACCCACTCCAGGTTTTCGATTTCAGCATCAGGGTTTTCCTTGTAACGCCAGTGGGCGGCAATGCCTTCTTCAGCGTATTCATGCATTTTTCGCGTGCGAATCTGGATTTCAGTACACTGGCCGCTCTCCAGATAGACAGCCGTATGCAGCGACTGGTAACCATTGCTTTTCGGGCTGCTGATATAGTCCTTGAACGATCCAATATGATAGCGATACAACTCGTGAATCAGGCCCAGCGCCTGATAACAGGCAGCTTTGCTGTTCTCATCGGTGATAATCCGAAAGGCCAGCACATCATTCAGCGCCGCAAACGGCACCTGCTTTTCTGCCAGTTTGTTGTGCAGGCTGTAGATATGTTTGGTGCGCGAGGTTACCGTCGCTCTGAAACCATTGGCCTGTAGCGCATTGTGAATCAGCTGTTCCATTTCCGCAGGCGTATGCTTCAGCGATGCAATATATTCATCACGCATGGCTGCCAGTTCACAGTAACGTTGCCGCTCCAGGGTAAAAAAGGAAAGCTCCTGAAGCGCCTGCTTCATCCACTGCATGCCCAGCCGGTTGGCCAGCGGCGCATAAAATTCCAGCGTTTCTCTGGCAATCCGCTGCGCTGACGCTGGTGGCATGGAACCGAGCGTGGACATATTGTGCAGGCGATCCGCCAGCTTGACGAAAATAACCCGAAGGTTCCGGGTCATGGCAAAAAGCATTTTGCGCATGCTTTCTGTGGCGACCACCTGTTTGGAAAGCTTCTTGCCGACATTATCCAGCTTGGTCACGCCATCGACCAGTTGCGCAATATCCGAGCCAAAGTTTTCGGCGACATCGTTAAGCGTGACCTCGGTATCTTCTACCGTGTCATGCAGCAGTCCCGTAACAATGCAATCCTCATCAAAGCGCATTTCAGCCAGTAAACCAGCCACCGCCAGCGGATGCGTAATGAATAATTCGCCGGACTTTCGCTTCTGCAAACCATGCGCCTGAGCAGCAAAGACATAAGCCCTCTTGATGCGCTCAACATCAGCATCAGGGTCATAACTCTCCACACGATCAATAATCTCATAAATGCGCGAGGCAAACGAGATGGTGGAACGAAATACATCGGTGTAACTTAGCGTTTTTTCCGGCATGGCGCGTCGTCAGTTTGCCTCCGCACAACAGCGCCTGTCAGAGCTGGGCATCTTCCAGTTCTTGCAGACGCTTTTTCTCCATTTCTTCAATGGCCTGAAGCTGCTCCCAGGTCATTTTACCGCCACCAATTTCACGCAGTGCCAGCACGGGAGGCTTTTCGCCGTCTTCAACATCTTCAATCACCGGCTCCTGACCATCCAGCAACTGCCGGGCTCGCCGCGCAGCGAGCAGTACCATTTCAAAGCGGTTGGGGTAAACTTCAATGCAGTCTTCAATTGTAACGCGGGCCATATCATCTCCTCTACTCACCACCTGAAAGGCAGTGACAGCATACTCTGCTCATCTGTGCCGTATTTTTTCGTCCTCAGATCAACAGATGCCAATAAACCTTGTCGAGACCAACTCTAGGAGTCTGTCGGACTTTAGCAAATCTGTTGCGAAAAATCGGATATTGGCCAAATCTTCGCCCTGTTTTTGTTAAATAGTGCTGCTATTTAGTGCTGCTACTTACCGCCAACAGGTCGTATATCTGGCTCAATCCCGCTATTTCTCATGACGATTGCCAAAATCCGACAGACTTCTGGAAGGATGTCCGGGAATAGAAAGACCTGCTGCGAAATTCCCGTTTTCAGCCTTCGTTGCCAGTTCAGTTTGCGCCTGCCTTTGCCACTGTCTGCACTGTCTGCGCGCCCGTGTTAATGGATATGGCTTGACGAATAGCAGAAGCCGGTTACCTTTTGCCTCAAATATTTGATCCTCTGGAGGGGTAATACTCATGCATCTGGAAGCTTTTTTACCTGCTTTTACAATTTTCATCGTCCTTGGTCTGGTCATGCCTGTGCTGCTGTCAGGCATCGCTATGGGCGATCACAGCACCAAATCCTGATTAAAACCAGAAGCAGTCTGAGGCTCGGCTTTGCCGGGCCTTTTTTATGCCTGCGTCCGGGAGTCTGTCGGACTTTGGCAATCGTCACGAGAAATAGCGGGATTGAGCCAGATATACGACCTGTTGGCGGCAAATAGCAGCGCTAAATAAGCGCTATTTAACAAAAACAGGGCGAAGATTTGGCCAATATCCGATTTTTCGCAACAGATTTGCCAACGTCCGACAGACTCCTGGCATACGGAGATAACAACACATGTCTGAATCACACGATAACACGCGAACCCCCGTATTACTCGTGGTCATGGATGGCTGGGGCCTGGGTGCTGGTGATGCTTATGATGCCGTCGCCCAGGCGCGAACGCCTGCCTTTGATCGCCTGTGGCAACAAGGCTCGCATACCCGGCTGCTGACCCATGGCCCTTATGTTGGCCTGCCTTCGGATAAAGACCTTGGTGGCTCCGAGGTCGGGCACCTGACCATGGGAGCAGGCAGTCTGCTTGACCAGGGCCCGACACGCATCAATCGCAGCATTGACGACGGCAGTTTTTTTGAATCCCAGGCGCTGAAAGCCATCATACAGCGTGGTCTGAACGGTGGCTGCGTGCATCTTGTTGGTCTGCTTTCCGATGGCAATATTCACTCCCATATCGACCATTTTATCGCCCTGATCCGTCATGCTGATCAGCAGGGCGTTGCCCGTTTACGCCTTCATGCCTTGCTGGATGGCCGTGATGTTGGCGTACAGACGGCGCAGAATTATATACAACGCATCGAATCCGTGTTTGCCCCGATTAACAGCAAGGCTGATCGCGATTATCGTTTTGCTTCCGGTGGTGGCCGTGAGAGCATTACCATGGATCGGGATCATCACTGGGAGAAGGTTGCCGAAGGCTGGCAGGCGCATGTTCACGGTCGCAGTTCACGGCATTTTACCTCCATGAACGAGGCCATTAACACACTGCGCAGTGAGCAACCGGGCATCGTCGATCAGGATTTGCCAGGCTTTGTCATTGATGATGCCACAGGGCAGCCATGCGGCGTGATGCAGAATGGCGATGCCGTGATTATGGTGAATTTCCGGGGAGATCGCGCCATCGAGCTGACTGAGGCCTTCTGTCTGGATGATTTTGACGGCTTTGATCGCGGCTCCTGCCCGGATCTGCTGTTTGCTGGTATGATGGTCTATGACGAAGATCGCAACCTGCCGCCCTTACAGCTGATGGGGCCGACCGTCGTTGATCAAAGCCTTGGTCGCCTGCTGGTAGCGCGCGGCATTCGTCAGTTTCGCCTCAGCGAAACGCAGAAATACCCGCATGTGACGTTTTTCTTCAATGGAGGGTACCGTGAACCGCTGGATCCTGCACTGGAAGATTATGTGCTGATCCCCTCTGACAAGGGAATTTCCTTTGCCGATGCGCCGGTCATGAAATCAGTGGAAATCACCGATACAGCGATTGAACTCATGGCCACCGGCGACTACGGCTTCGGCTTGATCAATTACCCCAATGCGGATATGGTCGGGCATTGTGGCAAGCTGGCACCGGCGATTGCCGCCATTGAGGCGGTGGATAGCGCGCTTGAGCGACTGATGGCCGCCGCCCGCGATCACGGCTGGGCGTTGCTGGTCACCGCCGATCACGGGAATGCCGAAGAAATGCAGGTGGCAGGCGCGCATGGCGATGAAGCCTCGACCCGCCATTCGCTGAACCCGGTACCCTGTATTGCCTGGCACCCGCAGCGCACCTTCCCTGCCTTGCGGCAGCCACATGCGGAGGATACTGTTACCGAAACGCCTGGACTTTCCCACATCGCGGCCACAGTGCTGGAGATGATGGGCGAGCCGGTTCCGGCAGCCTTTCACGCTTCATTATTTGACAGGAGTTAGCGAACATGGCCGTGCATCATCAGCAAGCCGTTGATCAGCGGGGACTGAAAACCCTGGTCATCTGGTTGTTATGGGCAATGACCTCCGGTATGGTGTTTTTTATGCTTTACCGCGAGGCCGGAGTACTGGATTTCATCCTCAGGGACAGCACCCATATCACACAGGTCATTCTGGCCATGTTTCTTTTTGGCGTGTTGGTCAATTTTTTTCATGTCTGCATACTGACCATGGAATGGTTCCGCATGTACCGGCTGGAAAAGCAGGTGAAAAAACGCGGCCTGCTGGAACTGGTCATCAGGCGAGGCCGACGACTGGTGGAAATGGTGTTGCTGGATGTGCAGCACATGATCAAAACCCAGGCCACGCCGAACATCGACATCCTCATGGTTACCCGTTTTTCCAACCAGTACCGGATCAGCGATTTTGTGCAGCTTATGGGCAATCTGCTGATCACCATTGGACTGATCGGCACGGTGCTGGGTATGACGCTGACCATGTCCGGACTCAACAGCGCCTTATCTGCCGTTGGCGAAGATCAGCGGCTGGTGATGGAAGGCGTGGAGCATGCCATGGCAGGCATGGGGGTGGCGTTTTACACCACCTTGCTTGGCTCGATTCTTGGCGGCGTACTGCTCCGGGTATTTGCCTGGATTGCCAAATCCTCCGTCGAAAGCCTGCAGGACAAGCTCATGCACACCTTGCAGGTCTATGCCGCCGCCGAATGGCAGTTGCAGGAAGTTCGTGATATGGCGATCATGCAGGCGCATGTGCAGCAACTTAGCGAACGCACTGAGTTGTTGCAGCATGCCATGAAAGGCAGCCGACAGGAAATGCACCTGTTTCGCGAAGAATTGCAGGCTTTGCAACAATCACTGGAAGCGATTAACAGCAACGATGCCATGCGCGAACTGGCCGTCAGTCATGCGCGCTATTTTCGTGATATGCGGCAAAGCCGTGGCCTGCTCTCCTTCCTGCGTCCGCGCTCGCAGGATACACCCGCTGAATGAGCCGCTATCGCCGCTGCGATGATCAGCAGCAGGATAATATTTACGAGATTTTCTCGGATATGGCGCTGCTCATGCTGGCCGCATTTATCTTCATTTTTTCCATGATGCTGGTGTTCGCCCAGATGCAGGGACAGGGCAACAGCAGGGAAACACAGGAAGAAGTTAAGCGCCTGCAGCAGCAACTGGAAGAGGCGCAACAGCGTGTTAAACAGTTGCAGGACGAACTGAATACCGTCGCCGGCGCAGACGTGCAAGCCCAGCTCATGAAAGTTCAGGCCAGCGCAGGCTGGGCAAA
>JALSZZ010000424.1 GCA_027075825.1 Mariprofundaceae bacterium
CAAAATTGATGATTTTCGTTGTCACGCAAAGAAATCGTGCCCGATGCACGAATTAACACGCGGTTCAGGCATGTTCCTGCTGTTTTTGTGTGATGCTGCCAATCATCAGGAATGGCAATCAATACTTCTTCCGCAGCAACTTTACCTGCACCTTGTTTGAGAAACCGCCATGTTGAGTTTTGGCCTTCCAAAGGAACAAACAACCATGGCATGGTATCGTCAAGTTGTTCACCACCTGATGCGATGGTCTGCCATTGTTGTCCTTGTTGGTCTCGCAACATCAATACATGCTCGGCAATAGCATCATTGCCTGTTGCAGACCAGCCAAAACGTTCCAGACGATAACTGTCGTGACCAGCCAACTGACGTATAACAGTATGGTGTGAATGTTCCCCCAGCGTGACGTATAATTGCAACATTCGACCAAGTTCACCATGAGCATCAAAAAGCCTGCGTAGTTCGTCCCTGGAAGGATTCCTGGGAAGCGCCAGGCTGCTACGTAATGTCCAATCGTTATTGTCCTCACTCAGGATTCGCATCACTGATAACTGATGGTTTTTCTTTGCTGGCTGCCTGATATTGACGGCATCACAAACCAGTTGATTCAATAAAGCCGTAGCAGCAGCATCATCCAATGCGATGGGGTAACGTTCCCTCCATTCAGGTATGGATTGTTCCAATCTCTCCACTACACCACTACCGGCTTTAAGGTTGGCTTCTTTTTTTAGACTCAGCGTAGTGCTGACTACCTGCGTCAGCAGGTAATAAATGGAATCGCTCTGGTAACTTTTGGGAAGGTGGTGGCGCTCGTTTTTTATCCATGTATGGATATCGTCATCGGTTGATGGATACTACTCAGCAAGCACCAACACATGATGCAACAGACTTGATATTTTACCCTGAGCTGCGGCCAAAAGACGAACAGGTAAACCGCCTTGTACAGCAATAGAGCCAAGGTATTTCAGGCCGCCTGTTTGTTGCAATGGAATATCCCAGTACCTGAAGCCACACTCTACACACGACTTGCGCTGGAGGTAAGACCAGCGATCTGGATTACCACCAACCGACTCAATCAACGGCGACCAGCGCCAGCCTTTACCATCGTAGCATCTGCGCCACCAGTCTGCGGCATAAAGGACGAATAAGGCTTTGAAGTCGTTTTTATCTATTGCCAGCGGATCATTGCAGATGCGATCCCGTAGCAGATTTTGAATTCCGTCGAATTCTTCTTGCGTCAGGCGAATTTGATACAGTGGTAGTCCGCGAAGTTTGCAGATTTCTGGAATGGAGCGTATGGATGAATGGGACATGGTAAGACTCCTTGCCTGACCGATGCCAAGCCGGAAACTATAGAAGTGTTTTTTTAAAAAACAATACTCAGCCAAAACTGACAGCCCCTCCCGCTAACGACCGCAGCATTTGGCGGTGCCCCACTTGCGGTACATCAGGCAAACCCCGCCCTGTTGGCTCTACCCGTGGCAAGCCGCCTGGTTACTACAACTGATTTTCATGAATCCAATACCTTCGCCAAAATCTCCTCTTTCAGGCGCTGTTGATGCTAATTTTTGCCGATATTTTGTCGATAATCTGCTGAATAAAAATATCTTTGGGGTTTCGCTCACATAATTTTAAAGCCTCAATCA
>JALSZZ010000425.1 GCA_027075825.1 Mariprofundaceae bacterium
GCCCTGTTTTTGTTAAATAGCGCTGCTATTCGCCGCCAACAGGTCGTATATTTGGCTCAATCCCGCTATTTCTCGTAACGATTGCTAAAGTCCGACAGACTCCTGGCATTGTAACAGCACACCTGCGGCAAGCTCGTTTTTGCGACAAGATCGCTACTGTAAAACTTCCGGCAATTGCCAGTTTTGCATAAGACTGCAAGCATGCGCGCCGCTCGCTGGAGCGGAGTTTGATACGGAGAGAGTGCGCATGACGAATTTTGCAGATCGTGACGGCCTGATCTGGCTGGATGGTGAAATGATTCCCTGGCGAGAAGCCAAAGTCCATGTGCTGACGCATACGCTGCATTACGGCATGGGGGTGTTTGAAGGCGTGCGTGCTTATGATGCCGACGGCGGTACGGCGATTTTCCGTTTGCAGGCGCATACGGATCGCCTGTTTCGCTCGGCGCATATCATGAACATGGCCATGCCGTTTGACAAGGCGACGCTGAATGAAGCGCAATGCGCAGTGGTGCGCGAGAACAGCCTGGATTCGGCCTATCTGCGCCCCATGGCCTTTTATGGCTCCGAGGGCATGGGCCTGCGCGCCGATGGTCTGCAAACCCATGTGATGATTGCCGCCTGGGCCTGGGGAGCGTATCTCGGCGATGACGGCATTAACCACGGCATTCGCATTCGCACCTCTTCCTATACCCGCCACCATGTCAATATCGCCATGTGCAAGGCCAAGGCCAATGGCCAGTATATCAACTCCATGCTGGGACTTGCCGAGGCGCAGCGCGATGGCTACGACGAAGCATTGTTTCTGGATGTCGATGGTTTTGTCGCTGAAGGCAGTGGCGAGAATGTGTTTCTGGTGCGCGATGGCGTGCTTTATACGCCGGAACTGACATCGGCACTGGATGGTATTACCCGCGCTACCGTCATGCAGTTAGCTGAAGAACAGGGACTGACAGTGCGTGAAAAACGCATTACCCGTGATGAAGCATATGTGGCGGACGAAATGTTTTTCACCGGCACGGCGGCAGAGGTCACGCCAATCCGCGAAGTCGATGGCCGCACCATTGGCAGCGGCAGCCGGGGACCTGTCACCAAAGCTTTGCAGGATGCTTATTTTGATGCCGTGCATGGTCGCCTGGCCGATCACCGGGACTGGCTGACTGCGGTTTAAGTGAATTCTGTCAGTAAAGCTGCCACAATTGATGGCCTGCGCTGGCTGAAGGGTCAGCGGGTGATTGCCGCCATGAGTGGCGGCGTGGATTCCTCGCTGGTGGCAGCGCTGCTGGCTGAAGCAGGCGCTGAGGTGCTGGGGGTGTTTCTCCATGTCTGGGACTATTCCCGCGAGGATAGTTGCCGTCAGGGCTCCTGCTGCGCCACTGAAGATGCCTATGACGCTCGTCGGGTGGCTGATCAGCTGGGTATTCCCTTTTATGTCATGGACATGCAGGAGGCCTTCCGCGAAGCGGTGATCGAGCCTTTCATTGCCGATTATGCCACTGGCCGCACGCCCAACCCTTGCGAACGCTGCAACCGCTTTGTCAAATTTGGCGCTCTGCTGGAGATTGCCGACCGGCTGGAAGCAGCCTATATCGCCACAGGCCATTATGTGCAGCGGCGTGACGATGCCAATGGCATGCATATTT
>JALSZZ010000426.1 GCA_027075825.1 Mariprofundaceae bacterium
CAGCCATTATTCACCCTCTTGTTACATTCGGCAGCTCCACCCGACTTTACCCACGCATCGACTTTGGCCTTCTTGGACTTCCAATAGATGGGCTGAACGATAAAAGTCGCAATTGCTCAATGTTAGGCTTTGCTGCTTTCGAGCATCCGCAGTGCCCCATTACCCCTCCAACTGTGCGTATATGCAACTATGGAAGCGCCGCCCGGGAAGTCAAACCAGCGCTTCCGGACTTCCCGAACAGACACGGCTTTTTGGTCTGCAGAATCACCGTGGTTGTATATAACGCATTTTGGGTGGCTCGTCAATTTGCGTCTCTGCTTGAATTGTCGTTAGGATTTATCTGTCTCGGTTGACAGCATGTCAGATAAGTAACACTAGCTCACTACCAAGCCACATTATGTCAAGTGACGTATGAAGGTCGCGCAGCATTCTGGAAAGGCGTTCTTTTTGCATTTGGCATTTTGGTCTGATGCCCATTGGAGGTTCTTGGCACATTCTTCTATATGCTTCTCCTATCTCCAGACCTAAAGTCTGGTCCGGAAGTATCGGCAATCAGCGGAGTTATTATTTCGGTGTTTTTAGGACATTACGTCGATGCTGACAGCGCAGCATGAAAACCAGAGTCGAGCCCATCATCGATCAAATGCGCAAAAAATTCTGGACATTATCCTTGGAGGGAACTGCTACGGCGAATGGTCGGAACTCACCGCCAATGCTGAGGCCGGCTTGTTTGTTTGATCCCCAAAGCTAATGAACTTAAGTGCAAAACCAAATCAATATGGTATAGGCCGCTTAGAAGCATCAGAATATAAATGGGTGAACCAGACAAACCCCGTTCTTCTTAGATTTCTCAAAATATTGTTCTGCTTCCTCGGTCTTGAACCACCCTCCTTCATAAATCTGATGATCAAAAAAATGGTTGAAATGTGTCACCCAAACTCTTGTAAAATCAAATGGGTACCAACTATCCATCAGCGACTCAATTTCAAAAGGAGATTCCTTTCCCAGATGCACTACCGAATGACGTTTCTTATCCAAGGCTACGATCGCTTCCCAAGCTGAGTCAAAAGAAAAATTGGAATTTGGATTGAAAGCAAATTTCACATCAAAGGAGGGCAAATGAATTCCGAGCGTTTCTTTGTATGCGTTTTTTATGCCTTCTAAAGACCGCATCGATTGAGCGATCGATATGACCGCAGCTTCCCTAGGAGGTGTCGCACAAAATTTCATATGAAACCTAAGATACTCTTTGAACTTTTCGACTAGATAATGTTCAAACGCAGAATGAGCTGCGACAATGATCTGTTCCCCTACCTCTCTAAAATACCCGTCTTTTTTGATAGCATCCTTTTCATCGTTTGAGAGAGTTACATCGCTTATGTTTAAGATCGAGACCTTATCGCCTGACATAATTGCTTCTACTGCGTCTTCTGGTGGATTTCTACCCCTCAGCTTGGAAATTACATGCATGGCATACAGATCGAGGGCACGAACAATTTTAAGAATCCCTTGTTCACTCTCAATAAACCTATTATAAGCAGCGGATTTAGCTTCCAAGTGCAACTCCCTCGAGCTGGGTTTGGGTGTTGGAGAACACCTCATGAGGTGTTCTGTATCCCAAGTTTTCTCTGGACCGATGATTGATGCCGTGCATGATGCGGTCAAGCTCCTCATCGGTGACATTGTCGAACCTTCTGCTCTTGGGCCGATACTGCCTGACCAGGCCGTTGACGTTTCCATTCAAGCTCCGCTGGTTTGAGGCGTAAGACCTTGCGCAAGCTATTGAGCTTGCGCAAGGAGAACTTCTCTTGCACCTAAAAGAGACCGAGTTGAGTTTAATCACAGACGGCAAAGCATCTACAAAACCGCCCTCAAAATCCTTTCTCGAAAAGCCTTTGTTCTAGTCAAGAACCTCCCTAAATGCGGAAGAGTACCTCACTACTTTTGTTGCCTGGATGCGATGAGAGCGCCCCCAACCAAGATTAACGACCTCATCGATCACTGGTAGCGATCAAACATAAAAACCAGCAAAACATGGAGGGCGCTTTTGAGCCCCACACTTTGCTGCAATACTTTAACGCCATTTGAAGCCATCGTAACGCTGATATGGCCCAGCGTACTTTCGGGAAGTGAACGGGCTTTCCGCCGCCCCTGGATGATCTGGATCCGCTCAAGGGGAATATCGAGCGAAGAAGACCAATATTTCAGGGCTCTTCTCGATTCGGCTTGTCCCAGCCGGCAGTCGGGGAAAAATTTTGCCATCATCCTGGTTTTTGGAACCCCAAGCATCTGCAAGAATTTCTGACATCTCTTCACTTCCTCGTCGGTGCCGAAGATTGCAGCCTGGCTGTGACTCGGATCGCCGTGCAAAAAACTGGTGAGGCCGAAACACAAGAGAGGAGAATCCTTTTGAACCAACTCGAAGTTTTCCAGGATCATCTGGAAATCCCTGATGTCCATTCGTGCTCTCGGTTTGCTGGGAACATAAGGCAAACGCGGATTACCGTAGCGAGTTTTCACTTCGCGGATGCGTTCTGCATTGTCCCTGATGCGGGCGATATCCCCCGGATCGATGGCATGCACCCGTGAGACCGTCTCAATATCCATGCCGTAGTAAAAGAGCATTTTCAGGACAGACGGGATGTCGTGCGGCGCTATGGGATCCAGCAAGGCGTGGCTTGGACTTGCTTGGCGTCTTTTCCTCGCCGTTTTCAGAATCGGATTGGCCAAGTTTCGTTGATGAGACTTTCTTTCTCGATCAAGGAGAACCGAAATCCATTGGCTTTCATCCCGCCCTTTCAGCTTCTTCCGTTTGAACTCAAACCAATATTGCGAGGTCAGGCCAGTAAGCGCCCGCAGTGCGGCTTCGGAAATATGGGAATCCATGCGCGTGAAACACACCCTAAGGAGCCAGTCGATGAGATGGACATAATTCTTGAGCGTGATCTCAGGCGTCCTGTGCCCGAGAATTTCGCTAACCTGAGCCAAGATATCCCGAATGGGCGCCGGCGAAGGCGTTACGAGCGAATGGTGGAACGAATCTCGCAAACTCATGCACGTCCTTCTGGAAAACAGCGGGTGATTGAACAGCGCGATCCTGCTGTCAGCCATCTCGGGAAGCTCCGGAATAAGCATGCGCATCAGCAACCAATTGGCGCACGAGTGTCGCAGTGAATGAAAAACCAGGCTCTGGTCTCCCGTGGTATCGTGCAAGGCATGAACAACTGGATCAATGGCAACCTTGGGAGGGAGCGGTTCTTCCGTCGAGCTTGGCATGCAAAACAACAGGGAACGGTCCGCCCGGCCATTTTGCTCGCTCAGTCGAAGTGCAAACCAATCAATGAATTCCCTGCGCCAGGCTTCTGGCAGTAATTTCCCCACCGGGACTCGCCGGGATCCTTTGTTTTTCGTGCTCGCATGTTTGTTTGGGCGAACAAGCAGTTCGGGATCGGATCGTCCCGCCACATCGCAGACCAAAAGCGTCAAAATCTCATTCCTTCTGAGACCACAGTAGAAACCCAAAGCCGCCACAAGGCGCTGGATTCGCCGAATCCGTCCACTCGAAGAAAGCAGTTGGACGGCTTCGTCGAACTCGGCTGGTGAAATGAGATTGGCATGGACAGCGCTCCCGGCTCTGGCACCCTCCAAGATGGTCAGGTCAAGATCCGGCATATCCGGCAGACTGCTGATGTAGGCCCCGAAAGCGGCAATTCGATTGGATGTCTGCTGATCATTGCTCAGATCGATCGCTTTTTGCAAACACTCTTCCCAATCCTCAGCCGAATATTCCATGACATTTGGATCATGCATGGATGCCTTGATGAGCGGATTCTGGATTGCCCCCAAATAACGTTTGATTGACGATGCTTCCAGTCGGTCTTTAAGGATGCTTCCATGCCTCATTAGATCCAGAATGAAGGATGCGATCAGCAATGGCATCTGCCCCGGAGGATCGTCTGCTGCTTCGTGAAGCGCCTGCTGCACGGCCGCCAACTGCTTTTTCCTTCCCTTGATGTTCAGGGCGCGGCGAATCTGACGAAGAAATTTCACCTGGTTGGTCGGCGTTGACGTCCTGGCATTCGAGTCGGAATGACGCTTGCTTTGGATCGGGGTCTCCATGGGAATCTGGTACTCTCTCCGGAAGACCTTCATTCCACTATACAACCGCGCCCATGTCTCCGCTGGCAGTGATGTGATGAAAGGACGGTCATTGGCGGCTTCGCGCAAAAAAGGAGGCAGAGAAAGGGCTGCCATATTCGAAGCCCATTTGGCCAATGCGGCAGCAGAAACCGGCCGGATAGACTTTGGGATCTCCATTTCGGCAAAAGTTTTCCGGAGCGCGGAAGGTATGACGTCTGGATCCAACAGGCGACAATAGCCATGCTTTTTCCAGAAATTCAGGATGAGAAGCTCGGTCAATGGATCCGGGAACCAGCGGACCAATGACGTCTGGTGAGTCGTTCTGTGATGACGGAACAGCTCCACCCATGAACCCCAACGTTCCACCACCCAGGATTCGGGTGGAGCGACAAGCATGGCTTCCTGTTTCCAGGCTTTGAACAGCCCGCCGTGGACAATCGCGGAGAACAGGATTAAGCCTGCTTTCGCCTCCCTGCTCAAGGCTTCAAACGCATGCAGTCGAGCATGAACGGATTCTGTCAGCCGACGCAATTTCGGGATGTCACGGAATTCCTTCTCTGTCAGCAAAGGGATGACCCGGGGCAAGGACACGGTCAGAACGACTTTGTCGACTGTCCATTGCAGCCGCTCCCTTCCGCTGATCAGAATCTTTCGATAGATCCCCTCCTTGTATTTGACTTCAGATTTGCCTTGGCTGCTTTCGAAGATTCCTTTCAGAACCTGTCGATGGACATCCTCCCCCAACTCCAATTGCCTGGCACCCTCGTAAATCTCCGGATAATTGTTTTCTAACCAGCCAAGAAAGTGTTCTTCGGCCTTTCTTTGCCGCAACAGTTGCTTTCGACGCTGCTCTGGCGCGCTATCCGGTATGGCCGTTAGAAGCTGTGTCCAGATGGTCATTTGCTTATGCTTCGATGCTTTGCATGGCCTTCCAGCCAACCCTATGAATCAAAGGGTTCAAATATTTCCGGAGCGTCTGAGAATAGAGCTCGGGCGACAGCGAAGAATGCTTACCCCAGGGTTCTCGACCCCGGTGCCAATGCCCCATGAATGCATCGATAACGTCCTTGGGGCATCCAAGATGACACAGCCCTGTCCGCAGGAAGTGACGATTGGCATTGATGGGGAGTGGAAACTCCTCGCATGTCATCCTTCGCAGCCAAGATGGGGAAATGGGTTTCGGACGAGCGTTCTTGTCCAACCGGAATAGGAACGGAACCATGGTTTCGTCCTTGATCGCTTGGCCCGCAGGCTCCCGCCAGCCTGTCAAGGTATTCCGAAGGCGGCGAAAGCTTTCATCCCTGATCAGGCATAAGCGGGATACCATTTTTTCCAAGTGGGCTTGATAGATCCGGATTTGCTCAATGGCGACCTCTGGCAACCATACAATCCGAGTGCAGTAACTATCCTTCTGATCCTTGTCTGAAATGAGACAACAGCCAGTCACTGGATCGATTAGGTTGGGATCCGGCAGCGGATCTTGAACAGCACGATAGCCTGTGCAATAAGCCAGCAAAAATGCCGTATACAACACAAACCGATTGTGAAACTCGATGGTCCGCCGATATCGCGGCAGAATCGACTTGACCTCACCCAAGAGTCCTTCCAGAAAAATGCGCAACCTTTTCACAGATTCATCTGTGGGAGCAATCCGGGAACCAATGAAGCTGCTGGCTCCCTTCTCGGTGCGCGGGAAGCTCATCTGCCTGACTGAGCCAATCAAATGACAGGGTTCATTCCAGGCCGAACACTCCTCAGCAATATCGCACGCAACCTTTGTCCAGATCCTCTGATAGATGTCCCGGATCCGTTCTGTTGACACGGCTGTATAATAAAGCTGGGTCTCATAAATTGGGTGCAACGTCCCATGTATGTATGCACTCTCGGCCATGTCGATATCAAGGAGTTGAACCGAATTTTGTGGAAGAAAGAGCTCAAGCCGCCTGATCGTCAACCGACATGCCGGATATGATTTTCGTACTTCTGCAAGCCAGGATCTGGCCGCCTGCTTCCATAGCTCGGGAGGAAAAAGGAAGAAATCCCTCCCGGCCAATTGATCAAGATTCGTTGTAAAACGCTCAGTTTTGCCTGAGCGTGACCGCCTTGGTTTCCGTCTCAAAGGCGTAGGGTCCTCGACTACGATGACTCGATAAGATTCGTCTTCTGGAGAAGCAAGGTCATCTCCTGCCTGCTTAGCACGTGCCAGAATTTCAGCGCACCACTCCGGCATGGGAAGAACAACCTGGCAGTGAACATCCGAATTTAGGACGCACTTCTGGGCATCCTGCGTCAACCGTGAAAAATGATTGAAGAGGTTGCCGTCGGTGAACCATTCTCCATGCCACTGCCCATTCTTCTCGAACAAACGAAAATGGTTTGTGGCTGCTTCTGATGGACTCGGAATCCAAAGCATGTTCATGGCCGTCAACATCCCGACTCCGCGACAGAATATCGCAGCCAGCAATCCAGCAAGCAAAGGAGCTGGGATACCCTCTATCATTTG
>JALSZZ010000427.1 GCA_027075825.1 Mariprofundaceae bacterium
TCAAATATACGACCTGTTGGCGGCGAATAGCAGCGCTATTTAACAAAAACAGGGCGAAAATTTGGCCAATATCCGCTTTTTCGTAGTAGATTGATCAAAGTCCGGCAGACTCCTGGGGGAAGCAAAAACAAGAACCGCCGGGATGTGGAATTATCGCCGTATTTACATTTTGTTAAAGGAGTTTTATCCAGGGTCTTGCATACGGTAAAAGCAACATGCCAGCCGCGTTATCTCGTCTTTGACGGTGAGTTAGGCAACAACTTTGGTGTTCGGATGGCTGCGGATATTGGGTTGCATCTCATTTCCAGATTGCGCCGTGACGCGGAGTTATATTTTCCATGGGAAGGGGCGTATTGTGGACGTGGTCGCCGTCGTTTGTACGGCGAACGTTTGCGACCGGAAAACATTCCCGGGCGCTACCTTGTTGATTGCCAGGAAGAAGACGGTATCCGTACTGAGTACTTTCAGATTCTGCAGGTACGCCACAAAAGATTCGCTGACCCGCTCAACGTGGTGATAATTCGCAAAACGATGCTGGACAGTGGCAGGGTCGGACATGTCATTTTGTTTTCATCAGATCAGGAACTGGCATGGGACAAGCTGGTGGACTACTACAACCTGCGCTTTCAGATCGAGTTTGATTTTCGCGATGGCAAGCAGTATTGGGGACTGGAAGACTTTATGGTAATTCGTGAGCAACGGGTTCGCAACAGCGCCAGTTTTGCCTTTTTTATGGTGAATGTCAGTCGTACTCTGATTGCGAAAAATGGTGGCGCGACCGGCCAGAGCGTGCACGATCTTAAAGTCTGGTTTTTGGCGCGGAAACAGGTGATCCAGGTGATTGAGGCTTTAAAATTATGTGAGCGAAACCCCAAAGATATTTTTATTCAGCAGATTATCGACAAAATATCGGCAAAAATTAGCATCAACAGCGCCTGAAAGAGGGGATTTTGGCGAAGGTATTGATATGAAAGTTTATTTTTCGCATGGAAAAGAAAGTGGCCCTTGGGGAAATAAGATAAAAAGGCTCGCAAATGTAGCTAAAGCGCAAGGTTACAGCGTTGATAGCATTGACTATTCAGATATCCTGGATCCAGATCTTAGAGTTGAACGTTTAATAAGCGTATTAAAAGACGTACAAGATGATTTCTTACTTGTTGGATCAAGTATGGGAGGCTACGTTTCTTTAGTTGCCTCAGAGCAAGTTAATGCGAAAGGAGTTTTTTTATTAGCACCAGCTTTATTTATGCAAGGGTATAAAAAGCAAACTTATAGTAATAAAACTAATGTAGAAATTGTTCACGGTTGGTCCGATGACATAATCCCACCAGAAAACTCAATAAAATTTGCAAAAAATATTGACTGTTCATTGCATTTAATTTCCGGAGATCATCGGTTGAACTCTTCCATAGAGGTTGTTGAAAAACTGTTTTCACAGTTTCTCACTTCTCAGGCACATAACAAAGCATTGCAGCGGACAAGCTGCTGAATGCGGTGTTATGCCTTAAGTGGCGGTGGCAAAATAGGAATTGCATTTCTCCCTTGTTTTTTCGGATACTGCCCCCATTTTTATCTGGCGGTAATGTTGCCGTGAACAACGAAGAGGCGATTGTTATGAGCGAAACCATTTTGGGAACAGCAAGAGAAGCGTTTGAGAACCACAGATATTCTCAACTCGAAGAAAAATATGGAAAAGACGGAGCGGAGGCAATTATTAGACTATAGTTTGAAGAAAGAGGGATTGATATAGCAGAATTTCGCACTTACAGGAAAGTTGTAATGTCATTCCCTGCTTCAACAAGGCTGGTGGCTGGGTATTGTCACGGGTAAATCCCGCGCCGGACTGGATCACCTGCTGGCGCACTTTCCCCTGAATGATTATTTTCTTACCACCCATACAGCTGACGAATGCCGCTCCAGGCCTCATTCGGAAATGGTTGAGCAGGCGCTTGCTGCTACCGACATGAGCACACAACAATGTCAGATGGAGGAGATTCCACTTCGATATGAAGATGGCCGTTAATGCCGGTGTTACGGCCATTGGTGTCAGCTACGGTCATGCCTCAGCAGATCGCCTGTTTGCCGCCGGTGCCAGCCATGTTGCTAATGATTTTGATGAGCTAATGCACTTGTTGTTGCGCTGAGGCTCAAGCAGGCCTTCCTGCTGACAATTCATCCTCTGCCCGCTGATAATCAAAGGCCGTAATATTCCGCGTTTCACTGCTGAAGTTTGCGCCGATCAGCCAGATTTCCCCCTGACCAGCGTATTTGTCGGCATAGCCTTTGGCCTTGATCTGCGCCAGCGCATTACCCTCACCTTCCTGTTCCACCACCTTGAATTCGATAATGAAAATGCGCCCGTTCAGCTTCACCGTCATGTCGATGCGACCCTGACTGGTGGTATCCTCAGCGGTAACATCCAGCCCCAGGGCGACAAAGTAGCAATAGACGATGGAGCAATAATAGCCTTCGTAGCGTGCCAGCGGGTTATTGCGATACCAGTCGTGCGGAATGGAGGCGAAAAAGGCGTGGAATACTTGGCGCAAAGCCTGCATATCGGCAGCTTCCAGCGCCTGATACACCTCTCGCAGGCAACGCTCCTGCGCATCCGGTTTGTTGACCAGTTCATAGAGCATGATTTCGCTCAGGCTCATTTTGACTTCAAGGTTGGGGTAGCCCAGTTCATACACAATACGCGCGCCCAGCCTGCTTTTGCCGCAGATGGTCAGATACCCCGTCTGAAACAGCAACGCCTCCGTGGCAATCGTACGCACATCAAACCGTGATAACAATTCTTCCCCGGCAAACATTCGTTCCAGCGAAGGCAGATGTGCCTGCTTCTCCAGTAAGCTGCGAATCAGAAATGACGGGCTTCCCGTCTCAAACCAGTAAGCGCGAAACTGACGGTTTTTCAGGTAGAGCAGTACGTCAAAGGGATTATACACCCGTTCGCCATCAAAACTGTAACCATTATACCATTCGCGCAGCATACCCTTGTCCACGCCTTCCAGCCATTCGGCAAACACGTCATACAACTCCGGTTCGGTATAGCCGCACAGCGTGGCATATTGTGGTGTCAGGGTAATATCTTCCAGATTGTTCAGGCCGCTGAACAGCGATACCTTGGAGAACTTGCTGACACCGATGAGCAGGCAAAAGCGCACATATTGATCCGAGTCCTTGATGACGGAATAAAAACCTTTCAGACCATCGCGCACGGCAACCGCCACTTCATCACGCCCGGCTACCAGATTATCCAAAATGGGCTTGTCGTACTCGTCGATCAGCAGCACGACTTGTTGTTGAAAATGTGATTGTAACGCCAGAATAAGCTGGCGAAACTGCACACTGGCTGGTTCATCATCTTTTAGCGTGACGCTGTAACGTTCAGCCTGTTCCCGCAAGTTGGCACGCAAAATAGCTTCCAGCATATCGCGGCTATCGACCACACCGCCACCGAAACTGATATGGATAACAGGAAAAGACTGCGACCAGTTCCACAGCGGTTCAATGGCCAGACCCTTGAATAATTCGCGTTCACCAGCAAAAAGCGAAGCCAGCGTGCTGATCAACAATGACTTGCCGAAGCGGCGAGGACGGGAAATAAAAAAATAATTACCGCTTTGCGTTAGCTGGTATAACAAAGCCGTTTTATCAACATAACAGCAATTATCCGTAATGATTTTTCGAAACGTCTGCACGCCAATCGGTAATCGTTTTTTCATTCTGGTTGCTCCGTATTGTCGGAAATTCTGCATGACACAAGCCATTATCTTTATCCCCCTGGCTATGGCAAGTGGTATTTGCTTGTCTGTCTCCTGTTGTTCTGCAAGGCGAAAGCGAGCAGTTTACGCTTTCGTGGTGAGCACCTCAACGCCGCAGGCGGGAAAGGGTGTAACCAAAAGCACCGTGTTAATGACCAACAATTATCTCACCGGGGATCATACAGGGATGGGAAGGGGCACAATTGCACGCTGATCAACATATCAAGGCCATCGATCTGATTGTTTTTGCTGGTCACCCGACACCCGGGTTCGCGGCCTGGAAATCGCTCCTGCGGTGCGTGTGATTCCCCTTGCAGGATAAGTCTTTGACCCCGAACCACTGCGCCCGGGAAATTTAACCACCCTTTTACTTTCGATGCATTACAGGATTTGGAGGTAGCTTTTTATTTTTCACAGGGAGAAGTTTGGCGATGAGCTATGAGTATGCCCGGTTTTACAGCGTCATACCGGCCTGACCCGGTATCCCAGGTGTGATGAATGTCGGTTATACGGACGGGATGTCAGGTTGGATATCCACCAAAAAGCTATTGTGGATGTGCTACTCCAACGTTGGTGGTAGTCAGATATGAATATGGTGTATGGCCAGAGAAGACGCAATAAAAAAAGGCATTCTCCCGAAGGAGAATGCCCATTATGTGATAAAAAACCGACTTACTGACCGTTGATTTCGCGGAATGAGCCGCCAACAGAACTACCACCGGCTGCACTCGTGTTGGGAACCAGTGTCAATGCTGCACCCGTGCCTGAAGTTGCAGTGCCAGGGCCTGCGCTGTCATACAGCATTCCGGAGCTACCATCAATACAGGTACAGGCTACGCCATTATTGCTGGTAGTTGTGTTGTCATCGGATGTATCGCTGTCTTCAGACTTGCTCTTATCGCCGGACTTGTCGCCATCTTCAGACTTACTCTTGTCGCCATCCTCGGACTTGCTCTTGTCGCCGGACTTGCTCTTGTCACCATCCTCGGACTTGCTCTTGTCACCATCCTCGGACTTGCTCTTGTCGCCGTCTTCAGATTTGCTCTTGTCACTGGCTGTTGATGAAGTTGTTGTGCTGCTTACACATGCGTCATTGCAAACACAAACAATGCCAGCAGGATAGTCGCAGGACGAAGCGCTGCTGGTATCATCAGACTTGTCAGAAGATTTGTCCTTATCCGAGGATTTATCGCCAGACTTATCTTTGTCAGAGTTGCTATCTGAACAAGCGCCTTCCGTGTCTCCATGTGCATAATGAGCAGCCAAAAGAGACTCGTTAGCAACGGTAATGGTTACTGTTCCGGTTCCCCCATCAGCACTGTTATGGTGGCAAATCGTTGTTTTCTTAGATTTTGCCTGAGCCGGAGCTATGTTAAGCCCCACGACAAGAAATAAGGAAACAACCACCGAGATGATTGATGTTGCAATTCGCATTCTTACGTTCCTCCTAAGTAGTTATTACAATTGGTCGAGCGGCAGTGTAGAAACTATTCACTCCTGCTGTCAAGGAATAACCCCGGACAACCTGCCCCAACTATGATAAACCGGGAAGTCGCTGACTGTGATTCAAATCACAATATTTGTTGACTGTAGTGACCAATACTCCGCCTGAATTCACCTCACAAATGCAATTATCCAGAAATCTGTCGAACGTTGGCAATCGTCATGAGAAATAGCAGGATTAAGTCAAATATACAGCCTGTTTGCAGCGAATAGCAGCACTATAACAAAAACAGGGCGAAGACCTGGCCAATATCCGGTTTTCGCAGTAGATTTGTCAAAGTTCAACAGGCTTCCAGGGGGAAACACACTGGAATAATGTAAGAGTTTTGGCACACTGCCGACCTCTGATGCATGCTCCTGAGGGACATACTACAGTTTATCATACAGAGTGCCCTGTGTTTTCACAGCGTACTCCGATAGTGAGGTTTCATGATTCAGGATGTTACACTGCCAGGCGCATTGATTGCTGGTATTCTTTCTTTTCTTTCGCCATGCGTGTTGCCGCTGGTGCCAGCCTATCTTTCCTACATCAGCGGCGTTTCCGTCAATGAACTACGCCAGCAAGACAATACCAAAGTCCGTCAACTGGCGCTGAAGCAATCACTATGGTTTATTGCCGGCTTCAGTCTGGTATTCATTCTGCTGGGCGCATCGGCTACCTGGCTGGGACAGTGGTTACTCATGAATATGGCCATCCTCGGCAAGATTGCCGGCATCATTATTGTGATTTTTGGCATTCACTATACCGGTCTGATACGGATTCCATTGTTAATGGTCGATGCCCGTTTGCAAACCGATCAGCTCAATGCCAAAAGTGGCAGTGGCGCATTATTGCTTGGTGCTGCCTTTGCCTTTGGCTGGACACCGTGCATCGGCCCGATTCTTGGCGCGATTCTCGCCATGGCCGGGGCGCAGTCTCACGTCAGTCAGGGAATTATGTTGCTCATCGCATATTCTGCTGGCCTGGCTATCCCCTTTCTGCTGGCTGCTCTGGCGACCGATCGCTTTTTGCACTGGAGTAGCCGCATGAAACATCACCTGCAATGGGTGGAACGCATTTCCGGTGGGCTGCTGATCATTGTCGGGCTGATGATTTTTTTCGGTAGTTTCTCGAATATCTCAGCCCTGCTGATCGAATATGCCCCATGGCTGGCTAATATTGAAAGTCTGGTAGAATAAGCAAAGAGCGGTTTCAAAAGGCTTCAGAAATCAAAGCGGTATTCCATCAGTAATTCACCATTGCGGCGGAAGTTGGGGGTGAAAACACGGTTGCCACCCCAGTTGTCGTACTCGATGTTCAATGAGCCTGCCTGCCAGTTCCAGCGGCCAACGCCATAGACCCATTGCCAGCCATTGGGTCCCCGTAAATCCTTGT
>JALSZZ010000428.1 GCA_027075825.1 Mariprofundaceae bacterium
GCGACTTTAGTCGCGCGCCAGCGATGATAAGTCCGCACAATCTTCTCAATATCTGTATCGCTAAACTCACGATGCACCCTGTCTTTCATGAAGCCCATTTCTGAAGCATCAATGAATAATGTACGGGCAGTCCCTTGTGGCTGCCCTTGTTCTGGAGCAGGTACAAGGCCTGCCCCTACGCGACCGCGCCTTAAAATCCAGATGGTGGCCGGAATGCCTGTATTGTAGAAAAGCTGCTTGGGCAACGCGACAATACAATCCACCAAACCAGCTTTCACAATCGTTTTGCGTATCTCGCCTTCGCCTGATGTATTGGAGCTTAACGAGCCATTGGCCAGCACCGTTGCCATCACGCCATTGGGTGCCAGGTGATAAAGCATATGCTGCATCCACGCGAAGTTAGCATTGCCTGCAGGGGGAATGCCATATTTCCAGCGTCCGTCCTCCTGCAACACATCATGCCCCCATTCCTTCTGATTGAACGGTGGATTGGCGAGGATGAAATCGGCTTTCAAATCGGGATGGGCATCTTTGAGGAAACTGCCTTCGGTATTCCATGCCACAAACTGGGAATTGATGTTGCGAATCGCCAGATTCATCCTGGATAGCTTCCAGGTGGTTTGATTGGATTCCTGCCCGTAAATGGTGATGTCCTGAATGTTGCCCTGATGCTCTTCAACAAACTTTTCACTCATCACAAACATGCCGCCACTGCCGCAAGCAGGGTCATAGACTCTGCCCTTGTAGGGTTCAATCATTTCAACCATAAGTTTTACGATGGATTTCGGCGTGTAGAACTGGCCGCCTTTCTTGCCCTCGGCACTGGCGAACTCACCGAGGAAATACTCATACACCCGACCGAGCAAATCTTTGGAGCTTTCATCCTGTGCTTTGAGTTCAATATCGGAAATGACATCAATAAGCTGGCCGAGTGAAGTCTTATCCAGGTTCGGTCTGGCATACACTTTGGGCAGTACATGCCTGAGTTCTGCATTCTCTTTCTCAATGGCGGACATGGCATCATCAATAGCGATACCAATCTCTGGCAACCTGGCTTTAGCTTGCAGAGAATTCCAGCGGGCTATTTCAGGCACAAAGAAACAGTTCTCAGCGATATATTCATCCCTGTCTTCAGGGTCGGAATATTCATCCTGCTCCAGGCACTCATACAGCTCCTGGAATGAATCAGAAATATACTTGAGGAAGATAAGACCAAGCACAACATTCTTGTACTCCGCCGCATCAATGTTCTTACGAAGTTTATCTGCCGTCTTGAACAGACTTGCTTCAAAGTTGTTGCTATTGGTGTTGTTCTCAGCCGCCATTAAGTTCCACCCCTGTGAATATTCAGGGTTAAGGTTAGTCTGGAATATGGGCAGGTCTAATTTTTAGCACACAACTTCTAAAGCGTATCCTGTGTCAGTTTCAATTGTACTCCGTTTCTGTTGAATTTTCAGTAGCCCGGCCTGAAACCTGCTGGTCTTCGGAGCCGCGAAACAGGCAGACCTGAAACCGGCGTATTACCTCAAAACCGGGGGGTAATGCTCCCGATCTGTCAGAACAATTCCAGTCATGACAACGAAGAGACTGCTTCAGGTGGATGCCAGCGCATTATTTCGCAGCAGGCACATAAATCAGTTCGACGCGCCGGTTGCGGGCAGCCGCTGCCTCATCTTCACCGCGATCCAGCGGTTGTTGCTCACCAAAGCCCTGCACCAGTAACCTGATACCGTCAGGCAGATGCGGGCGCAGCGCATCGGCGACGGCCTGCGCCCGTTGCAATGAGAGTTTCAGATTGTAGGCATCGCTGCCTTGTCTGTCGGTGTGACCATTGATCTGCAAGGTGCCTGATTGCGCCGTAAAATGTTGCAGCCATTGTTGCAACACCTGCCTGGCTTCGGGTTTCAGTGTCGCCTGATCAAAATCAAACAGCACCGAGGAAGCAAAATGGTAGCGCGTGGCCGAGCCAATGGCGGCAATCGCATCAATATCCGCACCCGGCGTATCAGACTGGCAGGACTGGCGCAAATCCGTCAGGCGCACAAAGGCAAAGCTTTCGTCTGCCTGCGCATAAGCATCAATATCCAGCGAAGCTGTGGCACCAGCTACCTTGCCGACATACCGCCAGTGCGTGCCGTCAACGGAAATCTCAACGCGGGTTGCTTCCACATCAGGCCCGGTTTCGAACACATACAAATCGTCACCTGGCACATTGATCAGCGCATTATCCACAAAACGAACGGTCAGACTGCCACCGCAACCCAGCGTCAGTGCCGGTTGTTGGCGCGACGGCTTCCCTAATGCCCATTCAGGCAGGTTCCTGGTCTTGCGTGCCGCCGGATGACCGCTGACAAAGGCCACTACTTCATCGGCAAAGGCATTGGCCTTAAATACCGGTGCTGCCTGCGCCACGGGCATCAGCAGTAGCCAGGCGAACACGAAAGCCAACACAGGCCTGAATATTCGGAAAAACATTTTCAATACTGGCATGACTCCCTCCACCTGATCAACATCAGGATCGCGAATCCTGCGCTACATTTTATCTTTGCCAACTTTCATATTGCCAAAAACAATCCATCAGGGCATTGTCAACACTGCTGACAACGCTAGCATGTGCCGCTCCTGCTCCCATCGTCTAGCGGTCCAGGACGCTGCCCTCTCACGGCAGAAACAGGGGTTCGATTCCCCTTGGGAGTACCATCTGTTGAACCACAGCCTGTGCCAGTGCGGGCTGTGCTCTCCCGCGAGACACTGAAAAAAGCCGGGACATGCGCGCCCGGACTCGCGAGTTTTGCCACAGGGCTTTCTATTCCCGGGCAGACTTTTAGCATCGCCCCCACTTATGACCAATCAACGCCTTCATTCTCTCGATACCCTGTATATCAAAACCTACGGCTGCCAGATGAACGAATACGATTCATCACGGATGATCGATTTAATGCAGCAGGCCTATGGTATGCGTCTGGTCGCCAGACCGGAAGATGCCGATGTTATTCTCATGAACACCTGCTCCGTGCGCGAAAAAGCAGAAGAAAAAGTGTATTCCGAACTTGGCCGTTATCGCTTGCTCAAGGAGCAACGGCCATCCCTGATCATCGGTGTTGGTGGCTGTGTGGCGCAGCAGGAAGGTGAGCGCATTCAGCGCCGCGCGCCTTTTGTCGATGCCGTGTTTGGCCCGCAGTCTTATCATCATTTGCCGCAGATGATCGCCCGCATTCGTCGCGAGCGCGTGCGGCTGGCTGATGTCGAGATGCCGGAAATTGAAAAGTTCGATCACCTGCCTGGCAACAAGGATGGCCTGAAGCAGGGGATTTCTTCCTATGTCACGATCATGGAAGGCTGCGATAAATTCTGCACCTTCTGTGTCGTGCCCTATACGCGGGGAGCTGAAATTTCACGCCCGGTGAACGATGTGCTGGCAGAGTGCCAGCGCGTGCTGGATGGCGGCTGTGTGGAAATTACCTTGCTGGGACAAAATGTTAATGGCTATCGCGCCACCGGCCCGGATGGCGAAGAATGGGATTTCACCATGCTGCTGTACGCCGTGGCGGAGTTGGAAGGCTTGCAACGCCTGCGTTTTACCACCAGCCATCCCATCGAAATGAACGATGATCTTGCGCTGGCTTTTGCCGAGGTTCCCGCGCTGATGCCCTTTATTCATCTGCCTGTGCAATCAGGCTCGGATCGCGTGCTGAAGGCGATGCATCGTGGTCATGACCGGGCGCAGTATTTGCGCATTATTGAGAGTCTGCGTCGGCATTGCCCGGATATTGCCATTTCTTCGGATTTTATTGTCGGCTACCCCGGTGAAACGGATGAAGATTTTGAACAAACCCTGTCGCTGGCACGCGAAGTCGGCTATGACTCAGCATTTTGCTTCAAGTATTCACCAAGACCGGGAACACCTGCTGCCGAACGTGCAGACGACGTGCCTGAAGCCATCAAGGATGAGCGCCTGCAACGCCTGTTGCACCTGATGAAGGAACTCAGCCATCAGGCCTGTGAACGGCAGGTGGGACGTGAATTACCTGTGTTATTTGAAAAAACAGGACGGCGCGAAGGCGACCTTCAGGGCCGCACACCGGATTTCAAGATTGTGCACTGCGCGGCCAATGCGCGTCTGATCGGTCATATTGTGCCTGTGCGCATCAGCAAAAGTTATGGCCAGTCGCTGCGCGGCGAAGTCGTGGTGCGATGAGCGTTCATTGTTCGCTTCCCGAGTTGGAAGCTGCGCAATTAATGGCTTTATGTGGTACCGCACAACAACATATTCATATGCTGGAAGAGGCACTGAACGTGCGTTTCTTCGGTCATCCGGGGGACTGGACGATTGATGGTGAAGCGGCAGCGGCAGCAGCGGCAATCCTGCATCAGTTGAGCAAGAAGACGCATATCAGCACCCGCGAAGTCGAATATGCCTTGCGCATGCATCATGCCTGCAAGGCCGAAAAAGCAGACGATAAAGCGCCTGAAAGCATCAGTTTTTCGGCTGGAAGACGCACGATCCAGGGCAAAACGCCCAATCAGCGACGTTATTTGCAGGCCATGCGCGATGCGGTGCTGACGCTCGCCGTTGGCCCGGCAGGCTCAGGCAAAACCTATTTGGCAGTGGCCTCAGCCGTAGCTGCTTTTCAGGCCGGGCTGGTAGAGAAGATTATTCTCACCCGTCCGGCAGTAGAAGCTGGTGAGCGTCTGGGCTTTCTGCCCGGTGATTTGCAGCAAAAAGTCGATCCCTACCTGACACCTTTGTTTGATGCGCTTTCTGATATGCTGGGCAGTGAAAAAATGCTGGCTCTGATGGAAAAACGCAGTATCGAAGTGGCGCCGCTTGCCTATATGCGCGGACGCACGCTGAATGATGCCTTTGTTATCCTCGACGAGGCGCAAAACACTACCCGCTCACAGATGAAAATGTTCCTCACCCGACTGGGCTTTTCGTCGCGCATGGTGGTCACAGGGGATATTACACAGGTGGATTTGCCGCATGACCATCTTAGCGGGCTGTTGCATGCGATTCGCGTACTAAAAAACGTGAACGATGTTCGCATCTGTTATTTGCAGGCGCATGATGTGGTGCGCCACCGCTTGGTAGAGCAGATTGTACGCGCTTATGATGCGGATGAGGAAGCCCGCTGATGCTGGAAATCATCATTGATGATGAGATTGATCCCCTGCCGGAGATAAATGCCACGCTGTCAGGGCGACTGGAGGAAGCAGTCAGTCTGACACTCAAAATGACAGCGCCGGATTTGCAAGCCTGTCCGCTATGCCTGCGGTTGGCTGATGATGCGGTGGTGCAGCAACTGAATGATGAATGGCGGCATAAAAACGCGGTTACCGATGTGCTTTCCTTTCCCATGCAGGATGGCCCGGATTTCCTGCCAGAGCTGCCGCTGGGCGATATTATTCTGGCATGGCCGTTTGTCACACAGGAAGCAGCACGACTGGGCCTGCCTGTTGTGGATCATGCGCTGCATCTGGTGATCCACGGCGTGTTGCATCTGTTGGGCTACGATCATATTGAAGATGCGGATGCCGCCATAATGCAGCAAAAAGAACGGGAGATACTTCGGGCGCTTGGCCTGCACGATCCCTACCCGGCATGATTGGACGCTGGAAAGCCTTGCGTCAGGCCCTGCGTCGCTACCAGCTTAAGCGGTTAAGGCCGGGCAAAACGAGGGAAGAGTTACTGACCCTCATTCGCAATGCAGAGGCGATTGGTTCAGGCGAAGAACGGCGATTACTGGAGCGGTTTGCAAGTTTTCATGATCTGCGTATCCGTGAAGTCATGACCCCTCGTTCCGATATAATCAGCATTGATTGCCAGGCAAGCCTGCAACAGGCGGCAGAATGCATGATGGTGCATCGTCTGGTGCGTATGCCGGTAACCAAAGGTGGTCTGGATCATATTGTTGGCATCATCCATATTCGCCCGCTGTTTGCCGCCACGTTTGCAGAAGAGGACAAGGCACTGAGTGATTTGCTTGGTGAACCTGTATGGGTATCTGAACTGGAAAGGGTTAGCAGCTTGCTCAGTCGCATGCGCTCACAAAGCCATGTCGCCATCGCCCGCGATGAATTTGGCGGCACGGCTGGTCTGGTGACCTTGTCTGATTTGCTGGGTGAGATTTTTGGTCGGACGAATGAACGGGAGGAACCGGGCACCAGGCGAAGCAGTGATGTGCTGGCTGCCCGCACACGCATTGAAGAACTCGATGCCGCATTACGCCTTGCAGCACAAGATGTAGAAGGTGATTTCGATACCCTCGGCGGCATGTTGATTACCCTGACAGGACGTATCCCACAGCAAGGCGAAACCATCGAACTGGCCGGCTGGTCATTCACCATCGAGAAGGCAAGCCCCCGTCGCATCGAATCTGTCCGGGTTTTCAGGCGGCGTTGATCGTTGCACTATAAGGTCTGTGGGACGTACAGGTCTTATGGGATTTATACGACATTGTGATCCCACAGTCCCAATGCAAAAAGCCCCCGGCCGTGAGGCTGGGGGCTTTGCTGTTTAATTTCTGGCATCGACCTACTCTCCCACAGGGAACCCTGCAGTACCATCGGCGCTGGAGCACTTCGCTTCTGAGTTCGGAATGGGATCAGGCGTGACTTCTCCGCTATGGA
>JALSZZ010000429.1 GCA_027075825.1 Mariprofundaceae bacterium
CGGCATCCAGTTTGCTTGCCTGGAGCAGCTTTGCAAAGCGTTTTCGCTCTTCGGTCATTTCCAGCACATATTGGTCATGCTTGCGTGCCAGAAAGTCTTTTTCATGCCGCCGCATCATCAGCATGGAGTGCGCCAGGGTGATTTCCTGATGACGATCAAGCTCGGCCTCCACCTCATGCACCGCTGTGCGCAAGGCGCCCAACAGCCCGTGGTTCTCATCAAGCCCAAGTTCCGTCTGTTTTTCCACCATCATATGAAACTGCTCACGGGTGGACACCCACTGCAGGCGAGTTTGTTGCAGCAGATTCCGTTGTTCCTCCTGAATGGGCAGGCTTTCTCCCGCAGTGACAAAAAAAGCATCAATTTTTTTGGCGAGCAGGTTGTAGGCTTCGATATCTTCAAGCTGATGCGTCAGTTCAAAACGCTGACTGATCACCACTGTTTTAAGAAGACTTTCCGTTACCTCATCAGCGGCCGTATCAAGCTGGCTATATTGCTGGCTGAGCTGATCCAGTCGTTCATGTGTATGCCGCATCTGCCATTGCAAGGCAAACATGGCGATGAAATAAATCATCACCAATATACTGGGAATAAACAACTTTTGGTTGATGGTCAGCCGCTTGAGCATGCTCACTCCTCCTCAAACCGGACAATGTCAGGAAGGCTAGGAAGCCACTGACGAAAGGCAAGCCTTATCGCAGCAACAGATGTTGAGCCGGTCGCTGGCAGGACATTTCGCTGGTAATGGCTGTTACAGCGCGCTGTTGTCGTGAATTTCCTGCCAGCTGGCAGTGGCCGTGCCGACTTTGCCGACGACAATCCCCGCCGCCTTGTTGGCGGTAATGGCAGCCTGCAAGGGTGCTTCGCCGCGCAGCAGGGCGGTGGCAAAGCTGGCAATCACGGTGTCGCCAGCGCCGGTGACATCAAATACATCACGCGCTTCAGTGGGAATATGATGGCATTGCTGCCCGTCAAACAAGGTCATGCCGCATTCTGAACGAGTCAGCAAGACCCAGGTCAGTGACAGCTGGCGATGCAGGCTTTCGGCAATCATGGCGACATGTTCGTCGGTGTTAATGGCTGGCAGCCCGCTCATGGCAGCAGCTTCCTGAAGATTGGGGGTGATGAACGTGGCACCCTGATAGGCGGCTGTGTGTTCCGGCTTGGGATCAATGCCAACGCGGCAACCATGTTTGTCGGCCAGTTGCAGGATAGCGGTAATCGTCTCCGGTGTCAGCACGCCCTTGGCATAGTCCGAAAGAATCACCATACCTGCCTGCGGTATATGATCGGCAAGCAGACTCAGCATTTGCTGCTGGCAGGTTGCCGTCAGCGGCGATGCCCATTCCCGGTCGAAACGCAGCATTTGCTGGTGACGGGCAATAATACGGGTTTTGACGGCAGTCGGGCGGCCATTGCTTTTGATCAGCACGCCCTGATGTTCCACGCCCAGCGCTTCCAGTCGCTGGCCGACCCAGCGTCCGGCTTCATCATCTCCGACGACGCCAAACATGGCGCATGGCTCATCCAGGGCATGCAGATTGCGAATCACATTGGCCGAGCCACCGAGGCGACGGTCACTTTCACTGATATTCACCACAGGCACGGGGGCTTCCGGTGAAATGCGGTGCG
>JALSZZ010000430.1 GCA_027075825.1 Mariprofundaceae bacterium
ATCACCTTGTGCACGTCTTCCACGGTGTAGGGGCGCTCATTGGTGTCCCGGTAGATCTTCTGCATCCACTCGATGTTGACCGCCGGTGCCACGCCCACACCCAGATCTACATACTGGGCGACGTCGTAGGGCTTTTCGCCTTCGTGCACGTATTTCACCTTGCGCACCATACCGTGCAGCCCTTCGTAGAAGAGTAGGTCGGTGCCTTCGGGCAGGTCTTCCCATGGGGTGAATTCGCCCGGCTTCAGGTTGGTGCCCAAGCGCTTATTGTGGAATTCCGCTTCTTCTTCAGAGTGGATATAGTAGCGGCGCTTGCCGGTGCCAGTTTCACGATAGGTTTTGAACAGCTCTTCCAACTTATCAAACAGGTTGGCGTGCTCGGAAAAGTGGGTCAGCGGACGGCAACCCTTTTCCTTACTTTCCGCCACCTTCTGGCGCATGGTGGCGCGGTCATATTTGTGGAAGCTGTCGCCTTCAATAATGGCAGGGTTCACACCTTCGCGCTCGAAGATGTTTTCAAAGGCCTTTTTTACAAACGAGGTGCCTGCGCCGGATGAACCGACCACGGCTACGATGGGATGAACTGCAGACATGACTGTCTCCTTGGTTGCGTCAGCGGGGAACGGTGTGCTTGCGCCCCACAGAGGGGGTCCCCGACTTTTTTAAAATCCGTTTTTTTCCGGGTTTTGCCCATGAGGGCTTTTAAGTCATTTCGCGTCAATTTGAAACATTTTACACGGTTTTGCCGCCCTGTTCGATGACAGCGGCGTGACAAACACGCCGTTTACACGTCCAGGTTTTCCACCGCCAGGGCGTTTTCTTCGATAAAGGCCCGGCGCGGCTCCACCGCATCCCCCATCAGGGTGGTGAAGACTTCATCGGCCAGCATGGCGTCCTTGATGGTCACCTGGAGCAGGCGGCGCGTTTCCGGGTTCATGGTGGTTTCCCACAACTGCTCGGGGTTCATTTCCCCCAGACCTTTATAGCGCTGAATAGTCATGCCCCGCTTGGCCTCCGCCAGCAGCCAGTCCAGCGCCTCGCCAAAATCGCGCACCGGCTGCGACTTTTCGCCCCGCTGAATGGTGGCATCCGCCTGCAGCAACCCGTCCAGAAGCTGGGCAGTTTCCGCCAGTTGGCGATACTCCTTGCTAGCAAAAAAAGGGGCGCCCAGGGTCTGGCTCGACACCGTGCCGTGCTCGCGCACCTCCAGCCGCAGCTGCCACGCCTGATCCCCTTCAAACGCCGGCTCCATCTTTACGGCAAACTGCACCTTACCGTCGGCCGCCATGGCATTAAGCTGCGTCTGCGCCTGCTCCGCCCACTGGTGCAGGGCCGCCTCGTCATCCAGCAGGGTCAGGGTGACCGGCGGCAGCGCCAGCAACGCCTGCAGTAGCTCGCTGCGGTAACGCCGGCTGAGGCGACTAATCACCCGCTGCGCCGCCAGCCAGGCTTCGGCCAGGCGCCCCAGTGCCACCCCACTGATGGGCGGCTCACCGCCGCCCGGCAGCAATTGCGCCCCCTCCAGTGCCTGATTGAGCAGGTAGCTGTCCAGCTCGGCATCGTCTTTCAGATAGGCTTCCTGCTTGCCTTTCTTCACCTTGTAAAGGGGCGGCTGGGCGATATAGATATGGC
>JALSZZ010000431.1 GCA_027075825.1 Mariprofundaceae bacterium
GCAGCTGTAGCCACCGGTGTGGCAGCGGTGTTCATGGAAGTTCATCCCGACCCGGATCGCGCCCGGTCTGACGGGCCGAATTCACTGAAGCTGGATGATTTACCAGCCTTGCTGCGGCAACTGAAGCAGATTGACCAATGCATCAAATAAGCCGCCTGCAAACCACCGACCAGCAGTGATGCAGGCAACTCAAATAAAAAACAGCATGCGCTACGATGTCGCGCATGCGCTTATTGTTCGTAAGACAGGAGATATAAGTGGGTAATATCGTACATGTGCATGGCCGTGAAGTATTCGATTCGCGTGGTAACCCGACAGTAGAAGTCGAAGTCACGCTTGACAGCGGCGCTTTTGGCCGTGCCATCGTACCAAGCGGCGCCTCCACCGGCTCGCGTGAAGCGGTAGAATTGCGTGACGGCGGCAGTCGTCTGAGCGGCAAGGGTGTGCGTCAGGCAGTAGCCAACGTCAATACTGAAATTGCCGATGCCCTGCGCGGCATGGATGCCGCCAATCAGCAGGCCATTGACAAAGCCATGATTGCGCTTGATGGCACGCCCAACAAGCAGCGTCTGGGAGCCAATGCCATCCTCGGCGCGTCCATTGCTACGGCTGTGGCCATGGCCGATGAGCGTGGTCTGCCATTGTATCGCTATCTGGGTGGCGCACAGGCAACCATTTTGCCCGTGCCATGCATGAACGTCATCAATGGCGGCTCACATGCTGATAATAATATCGATTTTCAGGAATACATGATTGCGCCGGTAGGTGCCAGCACCTTTGCTGATGCGCTGGCCATGGGCACCGAGGTTTTCCATGCCCTGAGCGCGGTACTGAAAAAAGCCGGACATGTCACCGCCGTCGGCGATGAGGGCGGCTTTGCGCCAAACCTGGCCTCCAATGAAGAAGGCATTCAGGTGATTCTGCAGGCCATTGAACAGGCCGGGCTGAAAGCGGGTGATGATGTGGTACTGGCTTCCGATGTGGCTGCCTCCGAATTTTACCGCGATGGTCAGTATCACCTCGCTGGCGAACAACGTTCGCTGGATGCCGACGGCATGATTGACCTGCTGGAATCGCTGATCCGGCAATACCCGCTGGTCTCCATCGAGGATGGCCTGGATGAAAATGACTGGGACGGCTGGAAACGCATGACAGAGCGTCTGGGCGATGATGTGCAACTGGTCGGCGATGATTTATTCGTCACCAACCCGGCAATTCTGGCTGAAGGCATTGATAAGGGCATTGCCAATGCCCTGCTCGTCAAGGTCAACCAGATTGGCACGCTCAGTGAGACCATGGCCGCCGTCAACAAAGCCCATCTGGCCAATTACCGCTGCATGATCTCGCATCGTTCCGGCGAAACAGAAGACACCAGTATTGCTGACCTGGCGGTAGCGCTTGGCACCATGCAGATCAAATCCGGCTCGGCCTCGCGTACCGATCGCATGGCCAAATACAATCAGTTACTGCGCATCGAGGAAGAACTCGGTGCTGGCGCAGTGTTTGCCGGACGTTCTGCCTTTAAGCGTTACTGATTCTGCCCTTCACCTGTCATCATGCAACGCATGCTGTTCGTTCTCGAATTTCTGCAACGGCATCCCTGGGTGGTGACGGTTTTTGGGGCTG
>JALSZZ010000432.1 GCA_027075825.1 Mariprofundaceae bacterium
AGATCGGCTTGCCCAACAGAACATTTTTAAGCAAATTTGGCGGATAACCGGAGCAAAGGTATGCATCATTAAATGCACTCTTGCTCATGCATCCCTCCCCTTTCATGCACACCATAGAATCGATCGAGATTGTCCTTAGTGCATGTCCTGCTGCATAGAGCTCCACTTCGACACTCTCATCGGATCGACTCAGATACGCAACATCTGCAAACTTGATCTTGGGAGTTTTAAGCACCACAGTTTTTGACTCCCTCACACTATAATTGTGGCTGGAGCAGGAGACAAAGAAAAGTGTCGCGACAAGGAGAATATATTTCATAAACGGTATTATAGTCAAATGTGGTAAAAAAGTGACAGCGGGAAGGAGAAACCCCCGCTATTTTTGTTGTGAAATGATTATTTTGTGGAGAATTTGTAGTCGAGCTGTACCCACGCAACTTTTTTGTTGTTATTGTACCCGTCAACTTTCCCTTTGGAGTACGCAGCGTATTTGATCAAACCTTTGAGGTTTTTTACACCCGGAATTGCATTTGCATACATGATATCAAATTCACTTCCCAAGTCGTTCGTGGTTCCCGCTACCGCATCATTCATCGTCTTATCTGACTTGAAGTCATGATAAACTGCAAGCAGTTTTCCAAACCCTTTGGCTTGGTAACCAAGGCGGATATTGGCATCTTTCAAACCACCTGTCGGCACACTTGAGACATAAAACATATCTGCCCAACCGTTGAACTTGTGGTTTGTCCCAAGGAGTGGTACAAACGCCGTTTTACCGCCAGCAACTTCGTTAATATCCTTCCCGCTCAAGAACTCGTAGTTCACACCTGCAAGCACTCCTGAGATGTTAGCACCAAGATCGAGGTTATAGTACTTTGCATTCGCTTTAAACGCATCCTCGTTATTGATATTTTTTTGGTATTTCATTGTAGCATCTTTCTGCACAGCATACTCAGCACGATAACTAAGCTTTGCACCCGCATCTACCTTTCCTGTCAATGCAACACCATAAGTATCGTTTCCAAGTCCACCCGTTCCAGGAGCTTTGATGTTTTGTGCAGCCAACATATAATCATATGCCGTAATCTTAAGTGCAGGTGCTACTTCATAGGATGCATGGAGCAACAAAGAGTTGGCATCTTGCGTATCCGCATCAATAACCCCTTGCAGTCCATAAACCCATGCAACCAAAACCGAAAGGTTTTTGACACTGTTATTCGCGACATACACGGTATCATAACTTCTCTCGAACTGTCTCCAACCAACTGTACCTATAAATCTTTGGTTATCGAGATTTACTTGGCTTCGCCCCCCATGCAGGAGTGTATCGCCAACCTTGTAGTTGATCTCGGCATTGGAGATCATGGCGGTCTGCGGATCCATAACCGTTTCATACTTCTTGAGCGATCCATCTCTATAGTCGGATATATTCCAATTGTATCTGTGTGATCCAAAGTTACTTACAGCAATAACCCCAATATCAGCACTCAAACCTTCAACATCGAAAAGATTGGCAGAAGCGTTGAGTTTGACCCTTGCGGTAAACGCATTTGCTGATGGTTTGTCATTATTTTTCACATTGGCGTACTCATAGCGAGGTCGGATCTCTCCATCCACAACAATAT
>JALSZZ010000433.1:0-2120 GCA_027075825.1 Mariprofundaceae bacterium
ACTTGCCGAAATAGCATCTCAGTACCTGAAAAAAGGGAGCTTGGTCTATGTAGAAGGACGTCTTCAGACTTCTGAATACCAGGACCAACAGGGCATCAAACGCTGGTCGACGGAGATTGTTGCCAATTCCATGCAGATGCTTCCTTCTGGAAGCAACAATGGAAATGGCCAACCGGCACCCTTCGATCAGTCTCAACAGGCCGCACAACCTCAACAACAGGGGCCGATGCAAAGTGGGCACCCTCAGCAACAGCAGGGATTTGCCCAGCAACAGGCCCCCGTTCAACAACAAAATGTGCCGCAGCCACAGGGAGCAGGTGCCCCCAATTCGGCTGTTAACGCCTTTGATGACGACGACGTGCCCTTTTAGAGAACACCTTTGAAGGTAAGATAACCCCGCCTTTGCGCGGGGTTTTTTTATAGGGGAACGGGCACTTGAATCATTCCGCTTTCTTCCAGCAGGGTGATCCTCGGGTCTGCACCAATCTCAGAGAGACAGTCCATGTACCGTTCTGGGATCGCAAGCGGATCCACCAAAGCGTACACTTGGCCACCCTTGCGCTTTTCTTTAAAGGGCGCGATCTCCTGATGCTCCATTCTCTGCACCTGACCAACCCATTCGATAAATGCGTCCACGCATATCTTCTTGGGTATGTTGTCCGCTCCGCTCTCCTTTTCGGGAGATTCAGCGTTTCCCTCAGCGAACATCCCTTCATCAATATCAGCCTGCCCGGACACGCCTTCTATTTTCAGTTTTAATCGTGATTGTCCAATTTTGATCGGCAAGCTGAATGCCTTTTGATTGACTACAATGACCGGATCACGGATCAGCTTGCTCCCATCTTTCTTCTCCACAGAAACGCGATACAGCGGGACCTCGTCATCCGTAGGGATGGCTTCCTTTTCTTTCAACGCATCCAGCAAAGATGTAGTGATGGGATGCACCCATCCTTCAGCCGTCACCGCCAATGTCTCGGGTGAGCTGACTGGCTTGTTTGTCTTGTACAACCAGTCTCGCCAGAACCGATCATCCACAAAAACCCATTCACCCTGAGCATTCAGGCCTGAATGGACTTTTCTGCGTCCTGAGAACTCTCGCAGCATCTCCTCAAACCATTGGAATGCAAGCTGGTCACTCTGGATATCTGCCACTGCTTCTTCTCGAAGGTTCTGGCTTTCATCCTCATGCTGGTGTTTCATCGCCTCCTCTTTCTGCCCCAACACACCTGCACCCGCATCTTTAACCTTCTCTTTTGTGTGCGGGACGGTCCTCTTGGACGCTGCTTTGCTCTCCTTGCCTTTGACTGCCCCCTGAGCCTTTTCGTTTTCGGTTGGTTTTTGATATTTTGTGGGCACAAAAAATGGCTGAATGCCCTCTCCGGATTCCAGCCTGGCTGTCTGCTCATCCACATAGTCGATCAGCGCCGCCAGTGCATGTTGACGGTCTGAGATAGCCTCAGACCATGGCAATGGAGTCATCATGTGGCCATCAGTTTCACCCCAAAAAGCATGGTGGTGATGGTAGCCAACCGCTGCCAGAAGGTCCTGACGAGCGACCACTGGCAAAGAGAAGATCTCGGGAATGAGCATTAGCGCCCGCTTGCTCAGAACATCGTGGTCCAAGCGTCCAGGGGTTACCTCTATCAGACGGGGTTTGTCCTTGATGCCGAGGAGGTTCCGAATCTGCTTCACCAGAGACGTCCACCAATGCTCCGCAGGAAGTTCATACTGAAACGCCAGCACCTTTCCCAGGTCGTGCCCTAATGCCACCAGAGGGAGAATTGGGTCCGTCTTACTGAATTGATAGAACCCTTTTGCCCTGGACTCATCGTCTTCCAGTCCATGAATCAACTTACCATTTTTGTCATAGACTCCGTAGTATCTGAACTTGTGGCCAATGCGGCTCATGAGCACTACGACATTCATGGAATGTTCTACCAAGCTGTATCCGCCGTGCCCTCCCTTATGCTGGGTAGCAGGCAGACGATCATAGTGAGAGAGCACTTCCAGCATGGAGAGAAAGACATCGGCATATTCCGGAAAGCGCTCCCTATACCGTTGAAACTCCGGCCATTTTTTCAGCAACCACTTAGGGGCAATTTTCTTTGGCAGAGGGTTGA
>JALSZZ010000433.1:2130-6588 GCA_027075825.1 Mariprofundaceae bacterium
GGTTGAAGGTGACCGGGACGGGGGCTTCATAAACCTCAAAATCGCCGCGCTTGATGTCATCCGGGATCGAGGTGCTCAAAATTTCGTAATGAGCATCGTGGATGCGATTGTCCTGCCATAGGTTCTTGAGTCGGTCCAATACTCTCTCCCTGGCGAAGCCGAATGCATACGCCTTCCAAAGAAGCACCCCCACCACCCAGGCCAACATCATGCCCAGTACGCCCAGCTTGTACCGCTCTGAAATATCAAGCCAGCCAGGGAACCACACCATGCTTAGCAGGAAAGACCACAGCATAATCACTGTGATCACAGCCTTCGGCATCTCCCAGAAAACTCTATTCACTGCTACCTCCGGGGGTTATGGCCTTCTGACAGCATTTCCTGCACCTCCCTCTTGTGCAGGTCAAGGCCCTTGACGGACTGCTGGGCAACGAAGCGGTTGAGCACGAAGTTTGTCTTCCTCTTTGGTTTAAGCAGAGGAAAGCGAATGTGATAGACGCGATTTTTGGAGTAAAGGACCAGTGCTTCGCCCAGCTCAAGCGACATGAGCGCCTCAGGCGTGATGCGGTAGTCCTCCACCAATTGCTCACTGTGCGAGAAGCCATCGGAAGATCGTTGGCTTTGGGACATGTCAGGATTAAGAGGGGTCATGTCGTCCATGCGGCCGGCAGTGCTAGAGATGCTGACCGCCTTCTTCATTTCCTTGCCGATCATTTTGGCAACTTTCTCTGCGGTCTCGTCACTACCAACCTTGAAGAAGACATTGATTTCCGTGTTATCCAAGACAAAGGCCAGCAGTTCTTCACTGACACTGGAAAGGTTCTCGAAGGTCTGTACTGCCGGCATCAAAATCACATTCGCGCTTCGGGCCTGTTCGCTTGCCCGCCCCAAGGCTTCGGTCATGTATGATCCCGCCTCATCCATCTGGATCAGAAAGGGGGGATTGGGCAGCTTATGCTTATCCAGCTGTTGCAGCCGCCCCAACGCAGAACGGAGGTCGCCGATGATGAGTTTGCCGAACTGCCGGGATATTTCCTGCTTTCCCATCGTTTCCAAGGCAATGTAGATGACCTTGTTCTCCAAAATCGCGTCATAAATGCGCAGATCCGGGGTATAGGAGCTGGTGATCTTTCCGAAGTTTCCCTGCCCCATCAGGAACATCTTCCCGGAGATGCCAGAGAAGATTCTTCTGATCTCCTCCACTCGAATTTCGCCCCTGTTATTCCGATAGTTAGACAAGAAGACCCCCAGCAGCGCCCTTTCCTCACTTCCTTCAGGGGTTCGCTGATAGATGTATTCCAGGGCAACATCGCTCATCAGGGAGACAGACAGATCCATCATGTTGTAGGCCAGCCCCGCTGCCTGAACCGCCCTGATCAGAATCGTTATGGCCTTAGTCGCCTCCTCTCTATAGAACTCCTTTCCCGGGTCATTTGATTCGGGAATCATGGAGACCATACGAGAGGCGATCTCATCGGGATCACCATAGAGTATGGGGTTATAGGTGTTGCTCTGGTCCGGATTGGCCGTATCTATGATGATCAGGTCATCGAGACGGCCAGCCATAGCACACATTTCGACGATTTCCTGCTTTCCCTTCTTATCCGCCTTACCATTGATAAATAACGCCCCTCCTCCTCGAACGAGGTGCTGGTAGAAAATGTTGTCGAGCATGAAGGTTGTCTTACCTGTTCCCGACTTACCCACCAGCAGGGCATGTCGTACCGCGTCCTCGTAGGAAATGACCAAAGGCTCTCCGGTTTCAACGATATAGCCCAACTGGATGCCATCTTCCTCTCTGGGCAGCTCTGGAGGAGGATCGGAGTGTATTCTGACATTTGACTTGAAAAACGATCCGTCTCCCAGCTGATGGACCCTTTTGGCCCACCAGGCGGCTCCTGCCGCCGCCGCAAGGATAGAGCCATATAGTGCTGAGATCGGGAATACAGGTGAGGCGGCCATAATGGGAGAGAACATGGCCAGCGTTGCCGCCGTATCCGCAAAACCACCCGGCCTGAGTTCCAGAATGTCTTCAAACTTTATCATCGGGTGTTCTTCTGCTCTCGTAGCTTTCTATCAGTTGTCGCTTTATTTTTTGCGCCTTCTCCGGCATGAGATGCGTTCGCCCCATTCTCCATCGGCGAGTAGTTGAATCGGACACATTCAGGACCTTTGCAAGTTTGATGTCCCGATCCTTGACACCCTTAAGATTAGGGCAGCATATTTGCACCAGCTCTTGATACCAAGCGGACATCTGTTCACTGCTCAAAGGTTCAGGCATACTGGATACTACCGCCCGTTCAGCAGCCTCAATAATCCAGTCTGGTACTTTTCTGACTTTTCTGGACAAATATGAATGAAGGCGCTGTGCCGAAATACCTATGGCTTTGGCGAATCTTTCCTTAGACGCACCGGATGACTTCAAAAGCTCCATCAACCTTTCGTGATTCTCTGTCTCCTTGTAAACACGGCGAGGATATTTTTCTGCCTTTTTCTTCTCATGGTAGCTGTCAATAATTGATAGGCGGACTTCCCCTTTACGCATCTTAAGTTTCTCTCGCACCCTACTCAGCGCCGCTTCCTTATCGAGGCTTCTGATGAGTTCCTCCTCCATTTCATGAGAGTGATCTTCGGTCTCAATGTCCTGTACATACTCCTCGAAGGGAACTCCTCTCTTCTGATGGCGATCTATCATCTTGCTCAGATGATTCTTGGCAACCACCCATAGATATCCCTGTAAATTTCCATCATCCCGATAACCCTGCTCATAACTTGGAAGATTCAACCAAAGTTCCTGCGCCAAATCGTCCGCCAAATCGGGAACACCGCGCTTGTTTGCCAATTTGCCGGCAATCTCTTTAAGCATGCTGATGGTATTGGGGTTGTTCCGGTCAAAGAAACTCTTCATAACGCATCGCTCCACGAGAATGTGCCTCCCTTACCCTTCAATTCCGGATTTCGGCAAATGGCATAGACAAAACCATTCGAAACTCCAAAATAGCCATAATCGACTAACGCCTCGAAGACGTCTTCCACTGATCCGTTCACGCCCTCTCTCCAGAACTCTTCACTTTGATCCTTAAGAATGTCTATTCGAATGCCGGGCCACATCCATGCGGTTCGAAACATGGTGACAGCATTTTCCCCTCCCGGTACCGCACTGGAGCCTAACAACTCCCCCTCGATTACAGAAGGCGGTTCATCGGCAATCCATGGCAATGGTTCTCTCATGGGAGTGGAGTTTCGGTAGAGTTGAAACTGGACTCGAGCTTGCACCACTTCAGTTCTGGCCTGAAACGGTGAGAGTGCATCCCTGAAAGACAGATAATCGTTTTCCGGCATACTGTCATCAATGCTGCAAAAGATCCATCGCATAGCTTTGCGCCGTGTCGCCACCGTTTCCCAAGGGCGACAGGCCTCGTGAACTCTTACTTTGACCAGAAGAGCCAGCTGCCTTTCAAGATCATCGTCAAACATCTCCTCTATATGTTCATCACGGCGGTGGAGATTGAAAGAATGATGAACATCGACATCTGGAACTCCGTCCATCAGTGAGGAGATGTCTTCTTCTTTCTCTATGGCTTCTATGACATCTTCATGATTACTCTTGGAAAGTCCGCTACCCTCCAAAAGCTCCCACGGGTCATCAGGCCACTCTTCACTCAGGCCATCGAACAGATGATCAACGAAGCCACCATCGAGTTTTTCGTTATTGATCGGTTCCATCATCAGGTTCCTTGTACTCCTGGCGCTTCATGCTTTCCGCCTCAACACCGCTTCCAGGCGAAACGTCCATGCGCTCATACAGCAGAATGCCCTCAAAGTGGGAGCCATCGAAGAAACGCACGTTTTGACACTTTATCTCGCCTTTCACAACACCTTGGACAACAATATTTCGGGCAGTTACACTACCTTTGACTGTTGCCTCTTGGGCGATGATCAAGAGGCTCCCTGGCGACTTAAGAGTGATATCACCGTCAATTTCTCCTTTGAATAGAACGGACTTACGAAATACAAGGTTTCCCTCAATCCGGGTTCCCACATCAACAACATTGGTCACCCCTAACTGTAGAAGCGACTTGGGTCTGGCTACCTGACCACCTTTTTTTCGAATGGCAAGCGCTGTTCCTCGGCTCATTGTTTTACCCTCCACAGACCCCTGTCAGTCAGGAACATGTTTTTGGATGGATAAACTTGAATCAGCCTTCCGTATACCTTCAATCTCTCTCCAATTGCTCCGACGACAAGTTCCCCATCAGATGTTCTTCGAAGAAGCAAACCATCTTGCAGGACCTTCACTACTGTCGGGGCATACCCCATGATGCGTGGTTTTTTCTTCTTCGGCTTCTCCGCCTTTCGCTTGGCGTCAGCCAATTCCTGTTTCAGTTTCTTAATTTCCTCTTTCAGCTGACCAACTTGCGATTGATGGGCCTTCTGCAACTCATCCAGCTTTTTGTT
>JALSZZ010000434.1 GCA_027075825.1 Mariprofundaceae bacterium
GAGCGACGCGAAGCATGACATTTGGGGTTGGTTGATTCTTCACCCCATTCTTTGTTCACGGATCAGCGGTCAGTGGCTGGTGATTGCTGGCTTTCGGTCTTGGGAGATCGTTTGCGCAATCCTGGATGATTCAGATCAAATTCCTATCCTGGCACTGCCGCGGTGCAATATGCGGGATCGGCTTGGAATCGCAGTCTCAGATGCATTGCTTTCGCCTGCCTGGTTGAGTCTAGGCAAAGGGCGCACCAAGGTTCTTGGCGTGATCATGGATGAGCTGCGCGTATCCTACCCGGATTTGTTCGAATCCAAGCGACGAATGCACCCGGAACTGAGAGATCTCAAGCGCAGGGCAAGTCGTATTAAAACGAAGAGCGAACCTGTCCGAGCGGAGAGGGACTCAGAATGATCGAGGAAACAATCCGGCTTGAAATTCCATGGCCGCGGCCAAACTTTGAGAATGCCATTCATGCGGGGCTTAATGTTGATCCATCATCTCCCCAAGGCGTTCAACTTATCGGGCTGGCACATGCTATCCAGGCACCAGACTCATTGCGAGGCTTCCGGCAGGCGGCCGAAGCGTTCGGGTCCATTCTTCCAAGGTTACGTAGCTTTTCCATTGTCGATCCTGCTCAAATCGATGAGTGGCAAGATGCGCTGGAGACATTGCGCTGTATTCAGGACCTTCCAGGCAGAATCGACCGGGCAAGTTACAGAGGTTTCTGCAAGTCCAATCCCCTATACGCGGTGTTTTTGGATAGCGCATCCTTTCAATCTCCAAGAGGCTTGACTGAACATTTGATGGCTCATTTCTTCATGACATTTGTTCTGTATTACGACCGCCTGAGTCCCGCATCCAGGGTCCGTGCCGGACTTTCACTGCGATCCACTCTCAATGGCAGGGGGTTTCCATCGCGGCATATTTTTCATCTTTTTTGTCAGGGCATTAGCTTGGAAGCGAATGAGAGGCATGTGGCTCGTTCGCTCGAATCCGCTCTCAAACCCCTTGAAGAGATTCGACGAACGGCCATTGGCTACATCAAGTTTCTGCACCATTTTCTCGAAGGGACAGTGTCTAAGGTGAGGCGTTCGAATGTCGGACACTCTGGAAGGCCGAGATATCCGCTCGCTGACCTTCCGGACACACCTTACTTTCCAGCCTCCCCGCAGTTTGATCCAGATGAGGAAGATGCTCATCCCGATGACCCGGGTCGGTTGATCAGTTTTCGACATGTTAAAGCATCCAACCACATGGCCCCAACCGAAGGCGCGGCCTTGGCCGATGCAGCGGAATCCAGTGAGGTTGTCAGTGAATTCTCTCGTGGGGTCTCATTGGATGTTGTTGCTGACAAGTTCCGCATGCGGTGGCGGGCAGATCATCTTGCACACGCGATTGCTGCCAGTAACCGTTTTCTACCCACGCAATGGCATCAACTCAATCGGTTCGACTTGTACGTATTCACCAAGGAGCTGATCAAGCTTTCAAAGTCTGCCGACCAAATGATAGAGGGTATCCCAGCTCCTTTGCTTGCTGGATTGCTGGCTGCGATATTCTGTCGCGGAGTCGGGATGTTGACGGCCATGAACATGCTTTGGATTCCGAGTCCATCAGAAGCAGCCACAA
>JALSZZ010000435.1 GCA_027075825.1 Mariprofundaceae bacterium
GCTTCAGTTGCCGCAGCAAGGCTGGTAAATCATCCAGCTTCAGTGAATTCGGCCCGTCAGACCGGGCGCGATCCGGGTCGGGATGAACTTCCATGAACACCGCTGCCACACCGGTGGCTACAGCTGCCCGTGCCAGTCCCGGTACAAATTCACGATTGCCACCGGTAGCGCCGCCAAGCCCGCCTGGCTGCTGCACGGAGTGCGTGGCATCATAGACTACAGGCGCACCCAATGCCCGCATCACCAGCAGCGAACGCATATCTGATACCAGATTATTGTAGCCAAAGCTGGTACCGCGCTCGCAGAGCATGATATCATCATTGCCCGTGGCCTGCGCTTTTTCCAGCACATGCTGCATATCCCAGGGCGCGAGAAACTGCCCTTTTTTGATATTTACCGGCTTGCCGCTGGCTGCCACAGCATGAATAAAATCCGTCTGACGGCAAAGAAAGGCCGGGGTTTGCAGGATATCGGCAACCTCAGCCACTGCCGCCACCTGCGATGGCTCATGTACATCGGTAATCACCGGCAAACCAAGTTCATCGCGAACCCGCTGCAAAATACGCAGGCCCTCGTCCAGTCCCGGGCCGCGAAAGCCGCTGATGCTGGTACGGTTGGCCTTGTCAAAGCTTGATTTGAAGACCAGCGGTATCGCCACATCAGCAGCGATTTTCCCAATGCGTTCTGCCACGCGCATGGTGAAATCTTCACCTTCAATCACGCATGGCCCGGCAAACACTGCCAAAGGCTGGGTGTTTCCAATGTCATAATCACGGATATGAACCGTTCGCTGCGTATTCACCAAAGCCCCCAAAATCAAAAAAAGGCGCGAACCATAGCAGAAGACGAAAAATTCGCCATACGGCTTTTTCGTTGATGTCGCAGGAGGCAGGCGCGAATGCTATGTCAGGTGGCGGCAGGCGTTATGAATGCGCCATCAATCCAGCAGATAATGCAGTTGCAGGGCGTAACCGGAAATCTGGCCCTGGTTTCCGGAGAAATTGCGTTTGCCGGTGTAGCGGGTGTATTCAAGGCCCACTGAGAAGGTATCCTGAATATGCACTTTGAAGCCAGCGCCGTAACTGAAACCGCTTTTGGTTGTTGTTTTTTCAGTACCACCACTGGTGTAGCGAAGTTTACCCGAAGATGTCCCCAACAGAGCATAAATATGACCGTAACGCTCAATGGGGAACTGGGGGCGTATCAGCATGCTGCTTAAGCCATCAATGGTAACGCTGTGACCAGCCCAGTTCGCGCCATTGCGTTTCAGCGTGCTGCTGCCACTGCGTCCATAGCGCGCCTCAAAGGAAAGATAGGGATTAAGATCGGCAGCAATGCTCAGGTAACCGCCGAATGTCGAATTTCCCTTAATGGCAGCGCCTGTCGCATCATTGCCATAGTCCACGCTGAAGCCCCCCAGGCCCATGCCGGTATAGACCTTGATGTTTTCAGCTGCTGCCGGGGAGGCACATAATGCCAGCGCTGTCAGTAACAGTATGCGATAATTGTTGTAACGTATGATCATGATTGATTCTCCTTATGCCTGCAACAGGCGACGAACTTCGGACTCATCCGCATCAATGGTAACAGGCTGAGGGACATTGCGCATCGCCGTGTCCG
>JALSZZ010000436.1 GCA_027075825.1 Mariprofundaceae bacterium
TGGCATGATGCTGTTGCGCCAGTTGTACCAGCAGACCGGAAAAAGGCACGATTTCCACGCCCGGTTCACCGGTAAATGTCGCCTGAACCAGTTGCACACGGGTATCAAGGTCAAATACCGGGTGTTTGCCCGGATTCTCGGCAACGCCGATCACCACGCGATCAAACAGCCTCAGACCACGGCGCACCACATCCACATGACCCAGCGAAACAGGGTCAAATGTTCCCGGGTAGATAGCGCAGTTATTCATGCTTTCTCCAGTGGTATTTTTTTCAGCAACGTCAGACTGCTGTGGCCGTAACGCCGGATAGCCAGGGTTTCCAGCGCCAGCCCGGCATAGTCAGGCATGGCATCGCTGGCTTCTTCCACCACCAGTATATCAAAATCAATGGCATGGCGCATCAGCCATGCGGGTAAAGCGGCTGAATCGCCCTGGTGATAAGGCGGATCAGCAAAGATGACAGCATAATACTGCCCAGTTACAGCGGAAAGGGCATGGGGAATACGCCCCTGACAAATATGCCAGCGCTGTGGCGCGATGGCCAGCCGCCCGGCCTGCTGACGCATGGCACGGCAGGCACGAGGGCTGGCTTCCAGTGAAGTGACGCTGTTCATCCCCCGTGAAATGGCTTCCAGCGCCATGATACCAGAACCTGCATACAACTCGAGCATATGGCATGCCGAAAAAGGCTGTGTGAGATGATGCGCCAGCATATTGAACAATGCCTGACGAACTTTTGCTGGCGTTGGTCGAAGGCCAGGCAGATTCGGTACAGTAATCCGCCGGTTGCCCAACTCACCTGCAGTAATACGCAGGGTCAGCCCTGCCCTTTACCCATAAACATTGCAGCGGTGTACAGTAAGCCAGCGTTTACCACTTGCGTTCGAATGATGCCAGTTGCTTGTCGAGTACAGTCAGCGGATCTTCAGAATTATCGGCGATCGCATCGCAATCATAGCCGATGTCAATAGCGATAGATTGCTCTGTGGCAGGCCAGGTTAATGACAGATTCCAGCTGGAGGCCACACTGTTCGCCCACATTTTGGCATCATCCAGCGTTGCCTCTGGCAGCAAGGCGGCAAAACGCCCCTGCCCCATATCTGCCACAACATCGAAAGGCCGGGCCTGCTGGCCTAACTGACGGGCTGCTTTGCGGCTGGCCGATTCAGCAAACCACTCGGCATGCCCGCGTACCAGCGATACATAATTGCCAATACCGAATACCACCAGACTTGCCGGACGACCGGAAACGTTAGAGCGTAATTTTTCTTTTTTCAGCGCTTCGCGAAAATAATTGGCGGTGGCCAGACCGGTTACCGGATTTTCGTAAAAATAGGCCGCCATGCGATCACGACGAGCCAGCGCCGTATTAACGCGGGCCAGCAGTTGCTGTGGCGTGATCGGTTTGGACAAATAATCATCCACCCCCAGTGTCAGCCCCTTGATCTGATCGTTCAGGTCATCCAGTACGCTGAGAAACACAAATGGTGTCAGATTAAAATGACGCTGCTTGCGCACCTCAGCATAAAACGCCCAGCCATCCATTTTTGGCATCACGATATCGGTCAGAATCAGGTCAACATGCCGGTGCTTGAGAATTTCCAGCGCTGTGACACCATCATCCGCTTCAAGTACGCGAAAGCCACCCTGCTGCAGAAAATGGCTGGTAATATCGCGACTGGAATCCGAATCATCAGCAATTAAAATGGTTTTCATGGTTTTTTCCCTCCAGGTCCAACACGAATGACGCTCCACTCATCCGCTGGCATAAAACGTTTGGCGACACGCTGAACGTCGGCAAGCTTGACCGAATCGACGCGTTTCGTCCAGTTCTCCAGATAATCCAGTGGCAAATGGTAAAACCCGATCATGCCGATCAGTCCCACCCGCTCACGATTCGAGTCCATCCGCTGGGCAAAACCACCCGTCAGATTTCCCTTGATTTTTTTCAGACGCTGCGCATCCACATGGCCTCTGGCCAGCGTATCAAGTTGCTGACGCACCAGTTTTTCGGCAGCAGCAGCCTGATCAGCGCGTGTTTGCAAACTGATCACCAGCGGGCCAGTGGCCAGCAGTGGCATGGCATAAGAATAAACACCATACACCAGACCGCGCTTCTCACGGACTTCTTCCATCAGCAAAGAGCCAAAACCGCTGCCGCCCAGGTAATGGTTCAGCACCAGCACCGGAAAAAAGTCGGGATCGTGACGGGCGATGCCCAGTCTGGCAAACTGCACCAGCGTTTGCGTGGTCGGCATGGTAATATCCTGTTGTGTCACCGCCTGTGGCCTGACTTTGGCAATATGATCAGCGGCCACTGCAGGCTTGCCCTGCCACGATTGCCAGCGCTGATTGAGCATGGGCAACAGGGTATCCATGGTAATATCACCACTGACTGCCAGCACCGCACCTTCCGGCCTGCATTGTTGGCGGTACAATTGCCTGATATCCTGAACCGAAATCTTCGCCAGCGTGTTGGCATCGCCAGCTGAAGGTGAGGCGTAAGGGTGCGTGCCATACAATAGTTTGCCTCTTGCCAGACTGGCGCGATAGCCCGGCTCCTCCAGCGATTTGGTCGCCGCTGCTACGGCATCTTTTTGTAATTGCGCGAAGCGTTTTTTGTTCCAGCCTGGCTGCAACAAGGCTTCGCTTAAGGCATCCAGCCCCTGCGGTAATGCCTCGCGCAGCACTGTCAGGGAAAGGCTGAGCGTATCCTTGCCAGCGCCCGCGCCCAGTTGAATGGCCTGTTCATCCAGCCAGAGGCTGAAGGCATCATGCGCATGACGGGCGCTGTGATCGGTCAGCATGGCCGCCAGCATGGCCGCTGTTCCGGCCTTTCCAGGTGCATCAAAACGGCTGCCAGCTGGCAGTTGCAATTGCATGGCCACCATGGGCAGGTTGTGCGACTCCATGAGCAATACCCGCAGGCCGTTGTTCAGCGTGGCCTGTTGAATGGGGGTAGCCTGCGCCGGTGCCGCCAGTATCAGTAACAACAGCATGGCCTGGCATCGAATCATCCAGCTCATCGTTTGCTCTCCTCAGGATGTAAATAGCCAGTGGTTGCTCGTTCAGGACGCAGCCAGCGTTGGACGGCAGCCTGAATATCCTTAGCCGTCACCGCCTGCAGTGCCGCCAGCCATTGCGGATAATGTGCCGCGCCAATGCCGGTGGTTTCCATGCGGCCAATGCGTTTGGCCCGCAGATACAGGGAATCCTGAGAAAAAATTTCGCCAGCCCTGATATTGCGTTTTGCCGCCTGCAAGCGTCGTGCATCAATCGGTTTACTGGCCAGTTCATCAATCAGCTTCCATACCTGCTGACGAAACCTCGCCGCATCTGCCATGTGACGCAAGGCACCATAGGTGTACCAGAGATCAAGCCCCATGCCAAAGGGGTCATAGCCGGCGCTGACGGAGAAGGCCAGTTGCTGCTGATCCACCAGACGTTGCTGCATCAGGGCGCTACGGCCACCTGCCAGCAACCAGGTAGCAATGCTTAACGCCGCTACCTCCCTGTCATTCCTGCCCGGCTGCCATACCGGCACGGGAATCACCGTCGCTACCACCGGCAATTGTGCCGGAAGATGCACATGCACGTCCTTTGGCCCCAACGGTTCCGGCTCTTCAGGGTTAAAACGTGGTGGTACTGCATGTGTTTTCATGCTGCCAAAACTGTCGCCGACCCATTTTTTGACGCTGGCAAAATCAACATCGCCGACCACGACCACGGTCACATTTGCCGCCACGTAATGCTGATGATAGAAATCACGCACATCCTCGATACGCAGCCGCTGCAAGTCCTGCATCCAGCCGATCACCGGATTGCGATAAGGATGAAGTCGCAAAGCAGCCGCTGACAGTTCTTCAAACATATGGCTGTTAGGGTCATCTTCGGTGCGCATGCGGCGCTCTTCCATGATGACGCGAATTTCGCGGGCGAATTCATCGGCATCCAGGCGCAGATGAGCAAAGCGTTCTGCCTCCATCCCGATCACGGTTTTCACCTTTGCGGCCGGCACTGTTTCAAAATAGGCGGTGAAATCGGTGCTGGTAAAGGCGTTGTCATTACCGCCCATGGCCGAAATACGTTTGGAATATTCTCCCGGCGCCAGTGCTTTTGAGCCTTTGAACATCATATGCTCAAAAACGTGCGCCAATCCCGTCTTGCCGGGGACCTCATCCCTGCCGCCCACTTTCAGCCAGATTTGCACCATGGCCACCGGCGCGCTGTGATCCTCCTCGACGACCAGTTTGGCACCGTTGGGCCAGCTCGCTTGTTGCAATGGCGTGGCTTCGGATAGTACCGGCAGCAGGCAGGCAATCAGTATCGCGCATAATAATCGGCTCATATGTGTGCGACTCATGCCAGTGACCACCACATCATCGGCTGTTCAGTATCGCGTCGCGCCCAGAACATAAGTTCCTTGTGACCATCACCGGTAGGATATCGCCAGCTGATTCTGGCTTCCGATTGCCCTGAAAGCCCCAGCAGGCCTGAATGCGTCATATCATCCAGACCCTCCGCCCAGCTTAAGCCGACGAGATCCTCCCTCGCGCACCCCAGTTGTTGCAGCACAACATCGCTGACAGCCATAATCATGCCACCCCGGTGCCATTCCATCAGCATATCGGCATCTTGCGGACACTGGTAACGATCAAAGGTTTCCAGCATGCTTTGCGATAGCGCACAAAGCACATCAGTGGCAGTGACCAGCCCCGTTACCGACTGATCAAAACCGGTCATCACCATCTTCATCACCTTCATCGCATTCATTTGCGCCCACACCTGCATCAGATTGGACTGATCCGACATACTGGCAACAGGTGAAGACATATAGTCAGTTACTCGTTGATCAGTCCGGCCAGCCAGTAGCCAGCGGAATACATCGCTTTCCGAAAGCATGCCCGATACTTCACCCGCAAACTCATGGGCCAAAAGGCAGCTGACATTACACTGCGCCATATATTCAAGCGCTTGTTCCATGTGAGTATCTGTGGCAATATCATAAGGGTTCTTCACCATAAAGCGTTCTGCTGGCAGAAAAAACCCCATCAGCCCTGATGGTAGTGCGGCCACCGCCTGCGGCGGATCAAGTTCACCTGCATAACGCCCTTCCCTGTCACAAACAATCAATGATTTGATACGGTGTTCGACGAACTTTCTGGCCATGGCCAGCTTGTTGTTCGTATCACTGATGCTGACAAAGTCAGTATGCATAACATCAGCAGCCGTTTTTTTCCCCAGGTCTTCGCCTTCCGCTGCCAGTGCAATCACATCGCGGATCAATACGATGCCAGCAACCTTGCCATCGTCATCAACGACACTCCGCGCATGCGCATCACCGCCCGAAAAAGCTTCAAGCAATGGCGTATCCCGTCGAATTGTATGTTTCATGCCTGTTTCCTCTCCTGCCCGACCACTTGCGCCGGGCCTGCGGGGCCGTAGCTTGCGCTTTTCAGGATTTTTTTCAAATCTGGCACTGCCTGCAGATTGTAAAGCAAGTGCCTGTTCCTTCTGGAGATTAATCAATATGACACATATTCGACGCGCCCTGCTGAGTGTTTCTGACAAACGGGGAATCGAAGAATTTGCCCGTGCCCTGCTGGCTCATGGCGCTGAAATTCTTTCCACGGGAGGCACTGCCCGATTGCTGCGCGATGCCGATATTCCGGTGCGTGATGTTTCCGATTACACGGGCTTCCCTGAAATGATGGATGGTCGCATCAAAACCCTTCATCCAAAGGTACATGGCGGCATTCTGGCGCGTCGCGGCAAGGATGATGAAGCCATGAATGCTCAGGGCATCAGTCCCATTGATCTGGTCTGCGTCAACCTTTATCCGTTTCGGGAAACCGTCGCCCGCGACGATTGCAGCTACGAGGATGCTGTTGAGAATATTGACATTGGTGGCCCCTGCATGATCCGCGCAGCAGCTAAAAATCATGCCTGGGTCAGCGTTGTGGTTGACCCTGATGATTATGCGCATATTGCTGAAACGCTGGCCAGTGGCGGCCCCGATCAGCGCTTGCGTCAGGCGCTGGCGGTCAAGGCCTTTGCCCATACCGCCGCCTACGATGGCGCGATTGCCAATCATTTTTCCGCACTGAATGATGATGGCAGCAAGCGCATGTTCCCGGATATTTACACCCGTCAGTTTATCCGCGCCAGCGATCTTCGTTATGGCGAAAACCCGCACCAGCAAGCCACGTTCTACGCCGACCCTGAAGATCAGGGGGTGTCCCTGGCTGATTGTGAAATTTTGCAGGGCAAAGCCATTTCCTACAATAATATTGCCGATGCCGATGCCGCCTGGGCCTGCGTTCGCGATTTAAGCGATACCGCAGCCGTTATTGTGAAACATGCCAATCCTTGCGGTGTCGCCGTCGCCGACACACAGGCAGAGGCTTATCGCCTGGCGCGTGCTGCCGACAGTATTTCGGCCTTTGGCGGTATCGCGGCGTTTAATCGTCCACTGAATGCCGCAACAGCAAGCCTGATTACCGAAACATTTATGGAAGTGGTGATTGCGCCGGGCTTTAGCGAGCAGGCGCGCAG
>JALSZZ010000437.1 GCA_027075825.1 Mariprofundaceae bacterium
CGCTACCACGTTTATGGCATGTATGTGATGATGATGGAAGATCAGGCGTATTTCTTCGCTGATTGCACTGTCAATGTGGACATGAGTCCGGAAGAACTGGCCGAACTGGCGGTGCTGGCGGCCAGTACAGCAGAGTCGCTGGGCTGTCCGGCACGGGTAGCCATGCTCTCATTCTCCAATTTTGGCAGCAGCCGACACGTCGGTGCCAGTAAAGTCGCCAAAGCCGTTGAAATTCTGCACCGGGATCACCCTGATTTGCAGGTCGATGGTGAGATGCAGGCCGATACAGCCGTCAATGCTGCCATTCTCCACCGTTACCCTTTCAGCCATCTGCGCGAGCCTGCCAATGTATTGATTTTCCCGACCATGCAGGCGGGCAATATTGCCTGCAAGCTGTTGCATGAATTAGGTGGCGGCACGGCCATTGGTCCGATTCTGCTGGGACTGCCACAGCAAGTGCATGTACTGCATACCGATGCACCGGCGGAAGATATACTCAATCTGGCGGCCATTGCCGCTGCCCGACACGCTATGCAGGCATAGGCTGTGATTCGTCTGTATGTGAACCAGCCGCTGGCTGTCAGCATGCACTGCGAACTTCAGGCTGATGCCGCCCGCTACCTGCGTCAGGTCATGCGTCAGCAGGCTGGTGATTCACTGCTGCTGTTCAATGGTCAGGGCGGCGAATATGAAGCGGAAATCCTGGCGTTGCATCGTTATGGCGGGGAATGCATCATCCACCGTTATGACGATGTATCGCGTGAACTGCCCTGTGCCATACACATCATCCAGACGGCCAGCCGCAGCGAGAAAATCGAACAGGTGCTGCAAAAGGCGACTGAGCTTGGCGCCAGCACATTTTGCATTACCACCAGTGAACGTTCGCAGCTTCGCTTGCCCGAAAGCAAGCTCTCGTCCCGCCTTGCGCGCTGGCAGAAAATCATTATCGAAGCGGCTGAGCAAAGCGGCCGCACCGTGGTACCAACGGTGACGTGGCTGCCACGTTTGCGTCAGCTGGATCATGACAGCACCTGTTCCTGCTACCTTCATCCCATGGCGAAGGCTGGCATCAGCGTCTTGTCCGACCAGCTAACGCAGGGGGGAAACATTCGTCTGGCCATTGGCCCGGAAGGTGGCTGGAGCGCTCAGGATTGCGAACTGCTGGAACAGCGGGGCTTTCAGGGGCTGCGCTTTGGTGCGCGTATTATGCGCACAGAAACAGCAGCTCCGGCATTACTGGCCGCCATGCAGGCATTGCATGACACCCAACAGCATCAGTGAGTAATAACAAGATGACGAAAAAAACAACAAAACCGCGTGGATTAGGCAAAGGCCTGGGAGCCTTGCTGATGGATGAACCTGAAAAAACATCCGATCTGCAAAGTCGCCTGGTGCCTGTCGCCTCGATTACGCCCAATCCTTATCAGCCACGCACCATCTTTCGCGAAGAAGAGTTTGCAGCCCTGGTAGCATCAGTGCGCCGGGAAGGCGTGCTGACACCGGTATTGCTGCGACCTCACGGCGAGCAAGGCTGGCAACTGATTGCCGGTGAACGTCGCTGGCGCGCCGCACAGGCTGCCGGACTCGATGAAATACCGGCGGTTGTGCGCGACGT
>JALSZZ010000438.1 GCA_027075825.1 Mariprofundaceae bacterium
GTTTGGTGAAAAATATGCGCACGCAGTGGCAAAAACGCCTTTTTTTCAGCATCACGGGTACCAGAGAGAAGATCCAGCCATTGCAAGCCCTGCTGTTGCTGGCAACCAAGTCTTTTGCATAACTCAGATAAACGGGCAACAGGTGGTGTTGTATCGGCAAATAAACGTCTTATACGTCGCGCTTGTTGATCGTGCATCAATGCATGGTAACGATCGGTTTCTTGTTCAATCGCCGCCAATGTTGAATAGCTGGCGGGTGTTGCCAAAACATCTGACGGCATGGGTGGAATATACCGCTCTCCCGTAACCAGGTGAACATCGCGCTCATCCACACCAGCGACATCGGCAAGAAACCGTCGAAGTTGTTGGTTCGCTTTGCCCGATGCATCACCAATGGTTGCCGAGGTGGCAACAAAGCGCACATCTTTGGCTTGCACACCAAAGGCCAGACACACACGCCGGATCAACATCGCCAGTTCTGCCGCTTGTGAGCCTATATAAGTATGCGCCTCATCCAATACCAGCCAGCGCAATTTACCTTGTGATCGTTGTAAAATGGGAGCGTCTTTATTGCGAATCAGCATATATTCCAACATCGTGGCATTGGTGACTAATATGGGGGAAGGCGCGTCACGCAACTGCTCTCGGTCGATGATTTCATTCGGCGTTTTTCTTCGTTCGAATGCAGCTTGTTTTTCTTCGGTGTTACCATTATACAGGCAAAAGCGAATATCGCCATTGAAGTGTTGCGTCCATGCTCGCAAGCGATCCCGTTGAGAATTGATCAGGGCATTAAGCGGATACAGGAACAAGGCGCGAACGCCAATCAACTGACTGCCAATCGTAGCTTGTTCTCTGGCCAGATCGTCCAGAATCGGAATCATAAAGCATTCCGTTTTACCCGAACCTGTACCACTGGAAACAACCAGGGACTGTGCTGTTTTCTGCGTTAATACTTGCCACGCTTTAAGCTGATGGGTGTAAGGTTTCCTCTCCAGTGGAAAACGATGATCCTTGTCAATAGCATGGGATGACAACGCATCCAGCGTGTGGTGACTTAACAGGGTTTCACGCAGTGTTGCCAATGATCCTTCGCTTTCTTTCCAGCCAAATGTTGCTTCAAAGGCAGGGTCACCAAGAAAACTGCCTCGTTCACCATAATCACGGGAAAACAGGTCATCCAGGTATTCGCGCAAGGGTTTATTGGTAAATCCCAGACGACTGATCACCGCACGTCGCGAACGTTCCGACAAATCATTCAACATCCGGGTATAATAATTATGCGTCATGATCATCTCCTTTTACAACCAGTCCGCGTGCGATACAACGGGCAAAACTTAAATCAAAGGCATTGCTAAACCATTCGGGATCAAAACGTTGATGGCGACGAATAGCAACCATGTTCTCTCGTGTTAAAAAATCAGGAGGAAGTTCACCACAAGCAGTATAATAAGCCAGCATCACAGGCAGATTGATGATGCTGGTGCGATAATTCATTTTTGCAGGATAGCATAAATCACGGAGTTGCTCATCAGATTGCGTGATCTTGTGGATTCTTTCGGAAAAGTGCTCAGGCCATCGCTCATTATCATGCCTGCGTCGTAACTGATGAAG
>JALSZZ010000439.1 GCA_027075825.1 Mariprofundaceae bacterium
TCCATAGGTCTCATCTTCCCAAAGCTTTTAATCAGGTTGCCCATGATGCGCACTTCTTCTTTTTGCGTTGATGGTGATTTTTTTGGGGTTTCTTCTTTAAGGTACTTGGCAAAATGCATTTCCATCGTATCTTTATTTGAGCCTGTTGTGAGGTTTGCAAGTGCAAGATACATTTCGCTTTCAGTGCGCCCCAAACGCAGCCATGTTTTGTTGTTGGGTCGGAAATAGTATGCGCCATGTTTGAATGTCACATACTTGGGGAGGCTCTTTTTTTTCATTGAAGATTTAGATTGTTGATATAAATAACTACCCATTCTTTTTTGTCAGACCTGAATGCAGCCGCTTCTTTTTTGTGCTCTTCCATGCTTTGTTTTATATGCTCAACTTCATAAATAGCGTCTTCGATGTCGACTTCCACATCTTCGATTTCATCTTTGTTCGACGGGTCAATCTGCTTTAGGTGGGCTTTTAGTTTTTTGAGATTTTCCTTTGCTTCGCGCATGTCTTTTTTCATTTCTGCAAGGTCTTCTTTGTACGCTTCTGTTTCGCTGCGAATTTCATCGACCAAGCTTTCGATTTCTATTGATATATCAAAAGCGTCAAGCGATGTGGTTTCTTTTAGAATCTGCCTGAGTATTGCTTTGGCATCACTTATGTTTACCCGCCCGTTTGCGGTGGTTATCATATCGCTTGTCACTTTTGGAAGTTTTGATTCAGATTGATGGTTATCACGCGAATCGCCGCTTTCATTTCTTGTAAAGAAATAAAACACTACCCAGAGTGCAATCGTTGGAATTAATGCAGAAGGCGCTCCACCTAAAGACAGCAGCAGAAGTGTAAAGCCTCCAAATATAATATGTACCGCCATCATACTACTGCCTCCCAAACGCCCTTAAAACCACCGCTAAGCTATTTTTCCTACATGGGTTAGGGCTGACCACATTTTTTTCACCGCGTATAATGTTTTTATCCAAAGTTTTTTTTCTATGATGACCTGCGCTAAAGCTGTCACATTTTTTTTGGCGGCTTCAATTGCCATTCGATATTTTGCGTGTTGTTGAATCAACGTCCCCTCCCATAGGTTGTTTGGTGTCTTCGATTGCTGTTAAAGCGATTTCTTTCTTCAAGCTGGTAAGCATGGTGTCGCGGTCTTTCCCCTTGAAGATGAAGCCCTGCTCTTCTTCAATTTCTGCGAGTGCAATGTTTGCGCATGTATCGATATATGCTGGGTCTATTTGCGGCGCGTAGTGGGCTTGGATTTCTTCGTGGATGATATTGCGGATTTGCGCAATTGGCTGTCCTGTGGCTTCGCTGATGCGCCTTGCTACATCTTCTATAAACACCATATTCAAATCTTCCATCTTTGATGGCCATGGTGTAAAAGGCTTTGTGATGGTGCTGTTATCCTTCTTTTTTAGTGCGAGCTGAGTTGATGATGGCAGGTTGTGAAAATCATCATCACGGTAGTATTCTGGAGTGTTGTCTTCATTAATATAAATGCGCTGAAGATATGCAACTGGTTTTTTTAATAAAGATGAGAGCGCTTCGTATTCTGAATCACTCAAACGCGAACGACCTTTGATAGCATTTATTATGCGCTGGGCGGGTAT
>JALSZZ010000440.1 GCA_027075825.1 Mariprofundaceae bacterium
TGGCCAGCCAGCGCATGGCCTGCGTGCAGGCCTGCTTTACCTCAGGCTTCACGCCGGCGTGTCGTCTTCTCCATCGTTGCCCGCAACACCAAGCACCTGTCGCACTTGCAGTTCCACATCGGCCAGTATCTCCGGATGTTCCTTCAGATACTGAATGGCGTTATCACGCCCCTGACCAATGCGCTCGCTTTCCACGGCATACCAGGCGCCGCTTTTGCGTACAAAGCCGTGCTCTACGCCCATATCCAGCACTTCGCCAACATGAGAGACACCTTCGCCATACATAATCGAGAACTGCGCCTGACGGAAAGGCGGAGCCATCTTGTTTTTCACCACTTTGACCCTGGTATCATTGCCCAGCACGGCATCGCCTTTTTTGATCGAGCCGGTACGTCGCACGTCGAGGCGGACGGAGGCATAAAACTTCAGCGCATTGCCGCCGGTCGTCGTTTCCGGGTTGCCAAACATCACGCCCAGTTTCATGCGAATCTGATTGATGAACACCACCGTCGTACGGGTGCGTGAAATCGAGGAGGTCAGCTTGCGCAGCGCCTGCGACATCAGCCTTGCCTGTTGCCCCATATGCGCATCGCCCATATCGCCTTCAAGCTCGGCACGGGGCGTTAGCGCCGCCACCGAGTCAACCACAATAATGTCCAGGGCGCTGGAGCGCGTCAGCATATCCACGATCTCCAGTGCCTGCTCACCACAATCCGGCTGTGATACCAGCAGGTTATCCACATCCACGCCAAGCTTTTCGGCATAGGTAATATCCAGCGCATGCTCAGCATCCACAAATGCCGCCTTGCCCCCCATGCGCTGTGCTTCCGCCACAGCGTGTAAGGCCAGGGTCGTCTTGCCGGATGATTCCGGGCCAAAAATCTCCACTACCCGGCCACGCGGATAACCACCGATGCCAAGCGCGGCATCCAGCGCCAGCGATCCTGAAGGGATCACATCCACTTTCACCCTAGCACGATCGCCCATGCGCATGATCGTGCCTTTGCCAAATTGCCGCTCAATTTGTGCCAGCGCTGTATCCAGCGCCTTGTCTTTGGCCTTGTTCTTGTCTGTCACCTGTCGCTCCTAATCCGATATACCCTCAACTTTCACCTTGATCATACCCTTGCCACCAAAGCCCAGGCGATCAGCCGCTGCCGCTGACACATCAATCAGGCGGTCTTCGGAGAATGGTCCCCGGTCATTGATGCGTACAATCACATTGCTGCCGGTTTCAATATTGGTCACTTTCACCTTGCTGCCAAAAGGCAGCGTGCGGTGGGCAGCCGTCAGTTTATTCATATCAAATTTCTCGCCACTGGCCGTTGGCGCGCCCTGAAAACGCTTGCCATACCAGGAGGCCATGCCAACTTCACTATAGCCGATGGCTGTATCCAGAGGGTAATACCATTTGCCGAGTACCTTGTATTTCTTGCTACCCTTGTTGCCGCCTGTTTTCTTTTTGGCAGAGGATGGCCTTATAGCTGGCCTCGCTGTCGTCTTGCTCTTGTGCTTCGTTTTTTTGCTGCTGTGGTCACTGTGGTGGCTGGTCGCAGATGATCGTTTTTTGCGCAGCAGGCTTCTGCGTTTGGCGCTGCGCAGCGC
>JALSZZ010000441.1 GCA_027075825.1 Mariprofundaceae bacterium
CGGCAAAAATGATCAGTGAAATACCGTTGCCGATACCGCGCTCGGTGATTTGCTCACCCAGCCACATCAAAAAGACCGTACCACTGACCAGCGTTATCACCGTCACAAAGCGAAACATCCAGCCCGGGTCAACAACCACGGAATGACCATTCACTGAAAACGTTTCCAGACCAATGGCCATGCCGAAGCCCTGAAAAAACGCCAGCCCTACCGTACCATAACGCGTATATTGCGTAATCTTGCGGCGACCTGCCTCACCCTCTTTCTTCAGTTGCTCCAGTGTCGGCGAGACCACCGTCATCAGCTGAATAATAATGGCAGCAGAGATATACGGCATAATGCCGAGCGCAAAAATCGTCAGCCGCGACAAGGCTCCACCAGAGAACATGTCAAACATGCCAAGTAAACTGCCTTTTGCCTGGCTAAAGAACTGCGCCAGTACCTGTGCATCAATCCCCGGCACCGGAATATGCGCCCCAATCCGGTAAACAATCAGCATTCCCAGAACAAAAAGAATGCGTGCCTTCAGTTCTGGTATTTTACCAATGTTTCCCAGACCGCCGACGGCAGTCATCTGGTTCATTTGTTATGCTCCGCCCTGAGTCTGGACTGTGCCACCAGCAGCTTCAACCCTGGCTACTGCCGCAGCAGAGGCAGCGCTGACGCGCACATCCAGTTTAACAGCAAGTTCGCCGCGCGCCAGCAGCTTCACCGGATCAACAGCATTGCGAACCAGCCCTGCTTCAAACAGCGCCACAGCATCAACAACCTGCCCTTCATCAAAGCCAGCCAGCGCTTCAGTATTGACAACCTGAAACGTTACTTTGTTCCTTGGCGTAAACCCGCGCTTGGGTAAACGGCGAATCAAAGGCATCTGACCGCCTTCAAAACCACGCATCACTTTGCCACCAGTGCGAGACTTCTGACCTTTGTGGCCGCGCCCTGCAGTCTTACCCTGACCACTGGCTACACCACAACCCAGACGTTTACGCTTGCGGCGAGAGCCCGCATCAGGTTGAATTGCATTCAGTTTCATCTTATTCGTTCCCTTTTCATACGCATGGCCATCAATTATCATGACACAGAACCCATCACTCAGACGGCGATTCACACGCAAAGCTTCATCTTGTGAGGAAGACTATCCCCGGCTATTTGAACACCAGCATGGCAGCAGACACAAGCCTGCTGCCATATCGCAACGCTCAGCACACCCGACCAGGGCATGCTGAGAGCCTACCCGACGATCTGAACCAGATGAGGAATCTTGTTGATCATGCCACGAACGGATGGCGTATCCTCAAGTTCAACAATCTGATGCATGCGACGCAGGCCAAGGCCACGCAAACAGGCTTTCTGTTTTTTTTCGTAGCCAATACCACTTTTGATCTGGCGGACGCGAATCACTTTCTTATCACTCATCTCTTGCCCCTGACCTATGAGCGCGCACGACGAGCAGCAACCTGCTCGGGGCTCTCAAGCTCTTTCAGACCATTAAACGTTGCACGAACCACATTGATGGCATTACGGGAACCCTGCGCCTTGGTCAGAATATCGCGAATACCAACAGCATCCAGCACCGCACGCACTGCAGATCCGGCAATCACGCCAGTACCTTCTGTTGCCGGCTTGAGCAATACACGCGAGGCATCCTGACGTCCGGTAACAGCATAATGAATAGTACCTTTTTTCATCGGCACATAAATCAGCGACTTGCGTGCAATTTCCGTCGCCTTGCGAATAGCTTCAGGAACTTCCTTGGCCTTGGCATGACCAAAGCCGACATGACCGTTACCATCACCCACAACCATCAGGGCAGCGAAGCCCATGCGACGACCACCGGCCACAGTTTTAGCCACACGATTAATACCGACCAGCTTTTCAGTCAGCTCCAATTCATCTGGATTGATCATCTTGTCTCAACTCCTAAAACTTCAGGCCAGCTTCCCGGGCTGCATCGGCAAAAGCCTTGACTCGCCCATGATAGCGAAATGATCCACGGTCAAAAGCAACACGTTCCACGCCTGCCTTGAGTGCACGCTCAGCCAGCAACTTACCAACTTCCTGCGCACCACTACAGTTTGCACCGTTCCTGATAGCAGCATCCAGGCTGGAAGCAGAAGCCAGTGTCATCCCCCTGGCATCATCAATCACCTGCGCATAAATATGCCGACTGGAGCGAAACACGCTCAGACGCAGCATTCCGGAGGCCTTGACCCTGGCGCGAACACGACGCGCACGACGGACCGCAGCATTGTTTTCATAACGTTTGGCAGCCATGACTTCCCCTTACGCTCTCTTGCCTTCTTTCATCACAACGCGCTCACCAACATAGCGCACACCTTTGCCCTTGTAAGGCTCAGGCGGACGGAAGGCGCGAATTTCAGCCGCCACCTGGCCAACACGCTGCTTGTCATAACCGCTGATGCTGATTTTGGTCTGCTCAACCTTCGCCTCAACACCGTCTGGCAGTTCATACGTAACAGGATGAGAAAAACCCAGTGAAAGCACCAGTTTGCGTCCCTGAAGCTGAGCACGATAGCCCACACCCTTCAGTTCAAGCTCTTTGCTAAAGCCCGTGCTCACACCGGTGACATTATTCGCGATCAGAGAGCGAACAAGACCAAACAGGGAATTGTTTTTCTTGTTTGCCACATCTGAACATTTCACATGCAGTACTGCACCTTCCTGCTCAACCGTGATCGTCGGAAACAAAGGCGAAACCATCGTCCCCTTTGCGCCCTTAACGGTCACCTGATCATCAGTAATCGTGACCTCAACACCCGCAGGAAGAGTGATCGGCTGCTTTCCAATACGTGACATATGCTACCTCAAAATACCGTACAGAGGATTTCGCCACCGACATTGGCTTCGCGTGCCTTTTTGTCAGTCATCACACCTCTTGAGGTACTTACTACCGCAATACCGTAACCATTCCTGACGCGGGGCAACTCGGATGCAGAGCTGTACACACGACGACCAGGACGCGAAACACGTTTAATTTCGCGAATAACACCACGGCCTTCATCATCATATTTCAGAATCAGGCGAAGATAGCGGCGGCCTTTGTAATTATAGGGCTTGGCGCCAACCACATAGCCCTCTTCTTTAAGAATCGTTGCCACAGCAATCAACAGACGGCTTGCGTTCAACTCTACTTTTTCAATACCAGCCTGCTGTGCATTGCGAATGCGCGTCAGCAGGTCAGCAACAGGATCCATCATCATATTCAGTGACCTCCCGCAATCACCAGCTGGACTTGACCATGCCAGGGATCTCCCCTGCCAGGGCATGTTTGCGCAGACAGATACGGCACATGCCGAGCTTGCGATAAACAGAGTGTGGACGACCACACAACTGGCAACGCGTATAGCCGCGCACCTTGAACTTGGGCTTACGTGCTGCTTTCGCAATCAACGCCTTGCTTGCCATACCTGCAACTCCTAGGAACGGAATGGCATGCTAAACGCCTTAAGCAACGCACGCCCTTCTTCATTTGTATTGGCGGATGTGCAAATCGTGATATCCATACCACGCACCTTATCCACCTTGTCATATTCAATTTCAGGAAAAATAATCTGCTCTTTCAGGCCCAGCGTATAATTCCCGCGACCATCAAAGGATTTCGGGGAAATACCACGAAAGTCACGAATACGGGGCAGCGCAACATTCACCAGACGATCAAAGAACTCCCACATCTTCTCACCGCGCAGCGTCACGCGACAACCAACAGACATGCCATCACGCAACTTGAAGTTGGCGATTGACTTGCGTGCCCTGGTGACAACAGGCTTTTGCCCGGTGATAGCAGCCATATCAGCGATCGCGCCTTCGAGCAGCTTCGCATTACCTGCGGCTTCACCAACGCCCATGTTGACGACGATCTTGGTAATCTTCGGAACTTCCATGGGGTTTTTGTAGCCGAAAGCTTCTTTCAGCTCACCGACAACACGAGACGTATAATCTTCTTTCAAGCGTGCCATGCTAACCTCTATTGATCCTGTACTTCACCGCATTTGCGGCAGCAGCGCACCTTACGCCCGTCTTCCAGGAACTTCACGCCCAAACGAACACCGCTCTGGCAGTTCGGACAGAAATACTGCACATTGGAAAGCGCAACAGGAGCCTCTTTTTCAATAATTCCGCCATTGCTGGTGGCTGACTGGCGGGTATGACGCTTGACCATGTTCACCTTGGAAACAAGCACGCGACCAGAGCCAGGCAGCACCTTGATAACCTTGCCTCGCAAGCCACGGTCACGACCGGCAATTACCATTACCTCGTCATCGCGGCGAATACGGGTCTTTACTACGGCAACCATTCAATCAACTCCTTCGCCTACAATACTTCCGGAGCAAGAGAAATAATCTTCATATAGCCCTTGCTACGAAGTTCTCTCGTCACCGGGCCAAAAATACGTGTTCCGATTGGCTCACCCTGTTTGGTCAGCAATACCGCTGCATTTTCATCAAAGCGGATTGAACTGCCGTCAGAGCGACGAAATTCCTTGGCAGTACGCACCACAACAGCGCGCTGTACTTCGCCTTTTTTCACCTTGCCTGTCGGTGAAGCCTCCTTCACAGCGACGACAATCACATCACCCACACGGGCATAACGACGCTTGGAGCCACCGAGAACCTTGATACAGGCAACCTTGCGAGCACCTGAGTTATCAGCGACCTGCAATACTGTTTCATTCTGAATCATCTGATCATCTGCTCCCTACAGTTGCTCAGCACGGGTGAGAATTGCTTCCATCATCCACCGCTTGCGACGGGAAATCGGAGCTGCCTCAACAATGCGAACCTGATCGCCGATATTACAGGCGTTGGCCTCATCATGCGCCATATACTTCTTGTGTGAGCGAACAGTCTTGCGATACCGTGGATGCAGGAAACGGCGCTCAACAGAAACCACAACCGTTTTGTCGCCCTTGTTGCTGACAACAACGCCCTCAAGCCTGCGTTTGTTACTTTTCACTTCTGACATCTGAACCTCTAGCCACGCCGCCGCTCGGACATCACCGTCTTGATGCGAGCAACTTCCTGTTTAACCTGACGAATACGTGCGGTATTGGTGATCTGTGAAGTTGCTTTCTGGAAACGAAGCTTAAGATGTTCCGCAGCCAGTTCTTCCAGCAACTCTTTCAGTTCTTCATCATTCTTGCCACGCAAGTCTGCAGCTTTCATCGACCAACCCCACGCACTACAATTTTGGTACGAATCGGCAACTTGGCAGCCGCCCGCGATAGCGCACCGCGTGCCAGTTCTTCATCAACACCATCCATTTCGTACAGGATGCGGCCTGCTTTCACCGCAGCCACCCAGTATTCCGGTGAACCCTTGCCGCTGCCCATACGCACTTCAGCAGGTTTCTTTGATACCGGAAGATCGGGAAACATACGAATCCAGATACGTCCCTGACGTTTGATGTGACGGGTCATCGCAATACGGGCCGCTTCAATCTGACGCGCCGTAATACGCCCTGGTTCCATCGCTTTGAGGCCATATTCACCGAAATTCAGCGATGCACCACGAGGTGATTTACCCCGAATGCGCTGCAGTTCCTTATGGTGCTTACGCCAGCGAATCTTCTTTGGTTGTAACATACTATCTCAACCCTTCCGTCGCTATTTGTTATCCTGGGCATCACCCAGCTTCTCACCATTGAAGACCCACACCTTGACACCAACAATGCCATAAGTTGTCTTCGCCTCAGCAAAACCGTAACCAACATCAGCGCGGATGGTGTGCAGCGGCACGCGGCCTTCGCGGTACCATTCCATGCGTGCGATATCAGCGCCACCCAGGCGACCAGAACAGTTAATCCTTACGCCTTTGGCACCCATCCGCAGCGCGCTTTGCACGGCGCGCTTCATGGCACGACGAAAGGCGATGCGACGCTCAAGCTGCATGGCAATATTTTCAGCCACCAGTTGCGCTTCAGCCTCTGGCCGACGAACTTCAACGATATAAACCTGAACTTCCTGACCGATGCGATACATCAGATCACGACGCAAGGCTTCGATCTCGGAGCCTTTCTTGCCAATCACAACACCAGGACGTGCAGTATGCACACTGATCTTGATCTTGTCAGTTGGGCGTTCAATCACAATACGGGAGACATGTGCGTGCTTCAGACGAGCTTTCACATATTTGCGAAGCTCAATATCCTGACGAAGTTTGGAACCAAAATCCTTATCTGCATACCAGACCGATTCCCAACCTCTGTTGATACCTACCCTGAAACCCAGCGGGTGTACTTTCTGCCCCATTAACGAACTCCCTTAACTTGCTTGCCGAACTGCAATCGTAATATGACTGCGGCGGTGATAACGCTTACGCATCCGACCCATACCCTTGGGACGAAAACGCTTCAAAGTCTGACCTTCATCGACGCGTGCTGTTGAAACAATCAGTTCATCAACATCAAGATCATTGTTCTGTTCAGCATTGGCAATTGCAGACTTCAGTACTTTTTCCAGTAAACGGGCAGACTTTTTGGGAGATAA
>JALSZZ010000442.1 GCA_027075825.1 Mariprofundaceae bacterium
GAGCTGGTGGTCGTGCAGTTGGATGCCCATGCCGATCAGCGTGAGGATTATCTCGGCGTGCGCCTGTCGCATGCCTGCGTGATGCGCAGGGTGGCCGAGCGGATCGGGGATACGCGCATCCGGCAGCTTGGTATCCGTTCGGGCACGGCCGAGGAATACGCCAGGATGCGACGGGATGGCACGCTGCTGACCTTCCGAGAGGATGATTTGCGGGCCTTGCGGACATGGATCGGCATGCGGCCCGTGTACCTGACCGTTGATCTCGATGTCTTCGATCCGTCCTGTCTGCCCGGTACGGGAACGCCGGAGCCCGGTGGCATCGATTGGTGGACCTTTCAGCGTCTGCTCGATGCCTTACGCGGCAGCCATGTTGTCGGGCTGGATGTTGTCGAACTGGCCCCGCACTGGGACGTATCGGGTTGTTCCTCGGTATGGGCTGCGAAGGTTGTGCGCGAGATGCTGCTGCTTGCCGCAGAGGCGGCCCAAGCACGCCTGACGGCTGGCGCTGCCGCAGGCATGGGCGATTCATCCGACAATCTGGGAGGTGCGTCATGATTCAGCATGGAACGATTCTGGTGCCAACGGATTTTTCCGCACAGTCCGACGAGGCGATTCGGCGGGCATGTGTCTTGGCGCGGGCATTTCAGGCCGAGGTACATGTCTATCATGTCTTCGAGCCGATCATGGTCGTGGACAGTGAGTTGCTGCCGATGCCACCGATGGCCGAGATCGAGCAGGGGATGCGTCAGGGGGTCGAGCAGCGTCTGCAGGTGCAGGTAGAGCAGGCGCGTGGCGAAGGTGTGCCTGTGCACGGGCACCTTGAAGAGTGCGCAGGTGCACCGTCACGGGCGATCTGCGCATTTGCAGAACGGTTGCCGGCGGATCTGATTGTCATTGGTCGGCATGGGCATCAGGGGGCCCTAGAGCATCTGCTGATCGGCTCGACGGCTGAGCGCGTTGTTCGCCATGCGCCATGTTCCGTCCTGGTCGCCATGCCGCACGGATTGCTGGAGACGCGTCGGGGCAAGCAGGAAGAAACCTAATGCCGCTTGTCCGTGTCCTGTGGCGCACAGCCTAGGACGCGATAGGCCTTGATCGTGCCCGGGCGTGGATAGTGGAATGTCGCGATAGTGCGGAATCCGGGCGGATCTTGCTGCAGCATGGGCAGCAGTTCTGGATTGGCCTGACGCAGGAAGCTTTCGTACAGCATCAGGTAGGTTTGCGCTGGCGTTGGCGTATTGCGGCAGATTTGTTCATGAAGCGCCGCTGGGCTTTCCGCCCAGAAACGGGAATATGCTGTGCGTCCAGCCCAGAACGCGGTGAGTTTGACGATGCCATATCCATCGCCGTATAGGGCAGCATGCGGTGGAATGTGGGTGCTGACCCAAGCGCCAAGTTCGCGATGGAAGGCATAGCGCTTGTTTTGGTTCCAGCTAGCCAATCCGACAGTGATCAGCAACAGTAGCAGCAGGATGCCTGCCAGGCCTTGAAGGAGCGTCATTCCGGCCAATCGCAGAGTGCGGCCCAATTTGTGCTGTACTGCCTGATCGATGGCGACAAGTCCCGCCGCGCCATAGATATTTGCGCCGAGTACGAGCC
>JALSZZ010000443.1:0-873 GCA_027075825.1 Mariprofundaceae bacterium
GCGCAGGTGGTGAGGGCGAGCTTTGATGATATCGAAAAAGCCGGCCGCGCTGTCGGTGATATTATTGCTGCCGGCATCGTACCGGCCGGCCTTGAAATGATGGATAAACTGGCTATTGAAGCTGCCGAAGCCTTTGCCCATGTTGGTTATCCCTGTGATGCCGCAGCACTGTTGCTGTGTGAAGTGGACGGGACGGTGGCCGGTGTGGCTGATCATATCGCCAGTGTGGAGCGGGTCTTGCAACAGGCCGGAGCGACAGAGATTCGCACCTCACAGAATGAAGCCCAGCGTTTGCAGTTGTGGGCCGGGCGCAAAGCGGCATTTCCGGCCGTGGGCCGTCTGGCACCGGATTATTATTGTATGGATGGCACGATCCCCAAGTCTGCCCTGCCACAGGTATTGCGGCAGATTGCCCTCTGGTCGGAGGAGTATGATTTGCCGGTGGCCAATGTGTTTCATGCCGGTGATGGCAATATGCACCCGCTTATCCTGTATGATGCCAATCAGCCCGGGGCACTGGCACGTACCGAAGCCTTCGGAGCGAAGATACTGGCGCTCTGTGTGGAGGTGGGAGGCACGATTACCGGTGAACACGGGGTGGGCATGGAAAAGCTCGATGCCATGTGCGTACAGTTCGGTACAGCGGAGCTGGAACAGTTTTTTGCCATCAAGGCGGCTTTTGATCCGGCCGGGCTGCTGAATCCGGGCAAGGCCATACCGAGCCTGCACCGCTGTGCCGAGCTTGGGGGGATGCATGTGCATGATGGTGTTTTACCGCATCCGGAACTGGAGCGTTTTTAATGGCGGATATGACAGCAGCGCTGGTGCAGCAGGTGCGTGCTGCCGGGGCAGAGCGGCGGGCGCTGAATATTA
>JALSZZ010000443.1:883-1597 GCA_027075825.1 Mariprofundaceae bacterium
GATGCGCAACGTCAGCGCCTGCCATTTGATCCGCCGGCCTTTGCTGCAGAGGCAACACTGGGTGGTACGGTCGCCTGCGGGTTTTCCGGCCCGCGTCGGCCCTATGCCGGTGCATGTCGGGATTTTGTACTGGGTTGCCGTATCCTCAATGGCCGGGGTGAGGTGCTACGCTTCGGTGGTGAAGTGATGAAGAATGTGGCTGGCTTTGATGCCTCACGCCTGATGGTCGGCAGCCTGGGTACACTGGGGGTGCTGCTGGATGTGTCGCTGAAAGTGTTGCCTCACCGACAGCAGGAGCAGACCCTGGTGATTGAGGCCGATTATCCGGCGGCGCTGCAGATGATGAACCGACAGGCCGCCACCGCCTTGCCGGTAACGGCGATGGCTGCTGATGGTCGTTATGTGTATTTCCGAATCTGTGCCACGGCATCTGCCGTGCAGCGCAGTGCGGCGAGGATCGGCGGCGATATATATCCGGATGGCCTGCAGTTATGGAAAGATATACGTGAACATCAACTGCCGTTTTTTGACGATGCGCGGCCACTGTGGCGCTTTTCTGTGCCATCGAATGCAGTCCACCCGCTATTGCCTGAGCATGCCGATGCCGACTGGTTTATTGGCTGGGGTGGTGCCCAGCGCTGGCTGCATTCCGAGCTGCCAGCCAGTGTGATGTTTGCTGCGGCAGCAGCTGCAGGAGGGCATGCCAGCCTGTTT
>JALSZZ010000444.1 GCA_027075825.1 Mariprofundaceae bacterium
CGGTTGCCTGGGCGGCGGAACAGGGGTTGCAGGTGGATGAGCTGATCAGCCATCTGGATGCAGCGCGCATCGAACGCTTGCAGCAGGGCGATACCATCATCGGTACGCTGCCGGTGCATCTGGCGGCTGAGGTGTGCGCCAAAGGGGCGCGGTATCTGCATCTGACGCTGGATCTGCCGCCAGAGCTGCGCGGCAAGGAACTGACGGCTGCGGACATGGGCGCTTGTCATGCCCGTTTGCAGGAATACCGGGTCAGCGAAGCATGAGGCATCAGCTTTGTCTGGTCTCGCAGCAGGCGACACCCAATGTGACGCCGGTGCTGGATGCCGGGATGAAGCCGCAGCGGCTAACTTTGCTGGTCAGCCCGGATATGCAGGCGCAGGCCAAAGCCTTGCAGCAGGCGCTGGAGCCTGGTGGCGTGCAGGTGCAGCAATGGCCGATTGATGATGCCTGGAGTGTTGAGCATATTCGTCAGCGGGTGCTGGATTTTGCCGAGACGCATGCGGATGAATCACCGATACTCAATGCCACCGGCGGCACCAAACCGATGAGCATGGCTGCCTATGCGGTGTTTCGCGAGCGGGACTGGCCGGTGTTTTATGTGCATCCTGAAGAAGATCGCGTCATCTGGCTGCATCCGGAATCCCGACCATCCAAACCACTGGAAGACCGCATTCGGCTGGAGCCGTTTTTACTGGCGCATGGTGTGCGTTGTGAGCGGCTGGATCGCAGTCCGGCAGCATCCGTCTGGCAACAACAGGCGGCAAAGTTGGCACGGCAGAGTCAGCATTTGATCAGCGCCCTGAATGGCCTGGCCATTTCCGCAGAGCCTTCGCTACAGGCTGCGATGACGGAGAAGCAGGCGCGCTGGTCTGCTTTGCAAGGCTTGCTTGAGCAACTGGATGCTGCCGGTATCCTGCAATTGCAGCAACATCACGTGCAGTTTATCAGCGAGGAGGCACGCTTTTTTGCCTGCGGTGGCTGGCTGGAGGATTATGCTTTTCTTTGCCTGCAAAAGCTGCGCAGCCGTTTTCCGCATGCCATCCATGATGCCGCCCGAAACGTACAGGTGCAGCGCGGCGAAGGCGTAAGCAATGAAATCGACGTGGCTTTTTTGTGCAACAATCAGTTGCATATCATTGAATGCAAAAGTGGCCAGATCAGCAAAAAAGCCACGGATATGCTGTACAAGCTGGATAGTCTGCGTCAGCCGCTGGGCGGCATTCGCACCCGCGCCATGTTCATCAGTGTGCGCACGCCCGGTCAGGCTGACGAAAAACGCGCCAGCGAAAGCCGCACACAGTTATGTTGCGGCAAGCAACTGTCGGCACTGGAAGTGACGCTGGCAGACTGGCTGAAGCTGGCGTGACGCAGCGCAGGCTGTATCTGGTATCCTACGATATTGCCGATGAAAAGCGCTTGCGCCGCCTGCACGCTAAGGTCAAGGCTTACGCCAGCGGGGGGCAGAAATCGGTGTTTGAGTGCTGGTTGAACAGGCAGGAGCGGCGCCGGTTGATGGCCGCTGCGCATGCGGTGGTCAAGCGGGGTGAAGATCGCTTTTTCCTGCTGCGGCTGGACCCCCGGCAACAAGCAAAG
>JALSZZ010000445.1 GCA_027075825.1 Mariprofundaceae bacterium
CCGCCACACCGGCAATGCCACCCTGGGCATAGTAGGTGTTGGATTGCTCAAAACGGCCCTTGTTGACCAGGATCACCTGACCATGTTCGGCCAGATCGCGTGCTGCCAACAAGCCGGCAGCGCCACTGCCGATGACCAGATAATCACAGTGCATCACCGGGCGGTTACTCACGCTGTATCTCCGGCCCAGAAACCACAGTCGATCAGCCAGTGACGCATGTCTGCGATTTCCTGCGCACAAATACTGTGTTCCATCGGGTAATCATGCGCATCCACCCGATGCCCCTGTTGCCGCAAGGCATGAGCCAGAGCCTGACCATGCCGACATGCGACCACCGGATCATATCGCCCGTGGCCAAGAAATACGGATGCGCAAGGCGTGGCCGGCAAGGCCTCCTGCGGCAGCAATTGGTAGCAGGAAAGTGCGATCAGGCCAGCCAGCGGTTGTTGCTGCCGCAGGCCTGTGTAAACAGTCATGGCGCCACCTTGCGAGAACCCGGCCAGCACCATGCGGCTGGCGTCAAAACCTTGCGCTTTGACATCATCAATGATCGCCTGAATATGCGCGCTGGCACGATGAACACCCGCTACATCCTGTGGGCCGGGCAACTCATCGCTGTATATATTGTACCAGGCAGGCATGGGCAGATCGCCATTGATCGCCACAGGCTGATGCGGCGCATGTGGAAAAACAAAACGGGTGGCTACAGGCGGTGCAAGTTCTCTGGCCAGTGGCGCAAGGTCATGGCCATCAGCGCCAAGGCCATGCAACCAGATCATGCAGTATCGGGGGTTGACAGCGCTGTCAACCCAATGACAGGGGTGTGAAAATCGCATGCCTAACTCTTGCGCAAATATTGCCGTTTTTACAGTGCCCCGGCAGGCAGACAGCAAAGACAGTGAATGAAGCCTCGAATAATTGCCTGTTTGTCAGCGCTTTTCGGGTTGTACGGGTGTCATGGGCGGGAAGCAACCTCATGCAGCCATGTATCCACCATCGGCTCCTGCAATAAACGGATAAAGCGTTGATTGACATCGGGCATATCAAGCGATGTTAATGTACTACGCGGACACCAGCAATAGGGGCTTTCCGGCGCAGGCGGTTCATCATCAGGCGACAAGCAGATAAACACCACAAAATGGAGATGTAAATCTTGACCGGTATCGACAAAGCCTTTGCCCAGATGCCGCCAGTGCGTGCCGCGAATACCGGTTTCTTCCTGTAATTCACGCACCGCTGCCTGCAAGGGCTGTTCTTCATGCTCCACTTTTCCGCCAGGAAATGTCCACAACCCGGGCAAGGTCTGATCCTTGCGCCGCTGCAACAGCAACACCTGCCCGTCACGCCGCACAGCAATGGCCAGCGCAACGACTTGTTGCCTGATATTCAGCTACGGTACTCCGCATTGATGGTGATATAGTCGTGGGTTAAGTCCCCCGTCCATACCGTGGCTGCGCCATCGCCGAGGCCAAGATCGACGTGCAGGGTGAATTCAGGGCGGGCAAAAACGCGCATGCCGTCTTCATCGCGGTAGGCTTCATGCAGCAGGCCATGCTCCATGATCAGCACTTCATCAGCTTGTAAGCGCACGCGAT
>JALSZZ010000446.1 GCA_027075825.1 Mariprofundaceae bacterium
CCTCTATACAGATTCCGGTTATAAAATATCCTTGGGCTAATTATTAAAGCCTAATGTACAAAATTTGTACAGGTACAAGCCCCTTGTTCCAGAACAAAGAAAACCCCCTGACAGTTACCTGCCAGGGGGTTTCAATTAACTGAGTCAAAGACTAATTGTTTGCATTCTGTTCGGAAAGCTTTTTAACGAGCTCATCCTGTACATTTGGAGGTACTTGTGCATAATGAGAGAATCTCATTGTATAAGTACCGCGGCCACTGGTAAGTGAACTCAAGGTAGTAGAATAACGGTCCATTTCGGCCAGTGGCACCTTAGCTGTGATTATAGTATAACGACCTTCTGCGCTTTGGTTTTCAATCAGGGCACGGCGTGTGTTGAGGTCACTCATAACATCACCGACGTTCTCGCTAGGCACGCGTACTTTGACTTCGTATACTGGTTCGAGAATCTTTGGATTAGCATTACGGAATGCCAGGTCAAAGGCATTACGTCCAGCGAGCTTGAACGATACTTCGTTTGAGTCAACCGGGTGCATCTTTCCGTCAAAGACTATAACACGTACATCACGTACAAAGCTACCTGTCAGCGGGGAATTTTCCAGTTTTTCGAAAATACCCTTTATAATCGCTGGCATAAAGTTCTTATCAATCGCACCACCTACTACACAGTTGTAGAATACGAATTTTCCGCCCCAGTCAAGGTCAAATTCTTCTTTGCCTTTGATTGTAAGTGAGATTTCACGGTCAGGGAATTTGAAGCCAGTCGGATCTGGTTTGCCTTCCTCATATGGTTCCACAACCAGATGTACTTCACCGAACTGTCCGGCTCCGCCTGATTGTTTCTTGTGGCGGTATTGAGCCCATGCTGGCTTTGTAACTGTCTCACGATATGGTATACGGGCAGGAACAAACTGTGCAGGTATCTTATAGAGATTATCCAGGAGCCACTTCATTGTATTAATATGATGCTCACCCTGTCCACGAAGGATCATCTGTTTGAGCTCCTTGGAATACTCAACGAGGAAGGTAGGATCTTCTTCATGAAGCTTATAAAGGATAGAAGCAAGTTTCTCCTCATCTGATTCGTTCTCTGCCTTTATTGCTGTCCAGAATTTTGGCTCTGGGTATTCAATCTCTGGGAATTTCCAGTCTACACCTTTCTCTGTAAGTGTGTGCCCTGTCTTTGTATCCTTGAGTTTAACAGTGGAACCCAGGTCACCGGCATACATCTCAGCTACTTTATCACGCTTGCCTCCGAGGTTAACGAATATCTGGGCTACACGCTCCTTAGTTTGTTTTTGCTGGTTAATTAAATCCTGGTTTTCTGTAAGTTTACCACTCATTACCTTAAAATATAGTACATCGCCTACATGATGCTCGCTTGTTGTCTTGAAGACAAACAGAGATGTTGGAGCTTCTGGGTCAATAGGTACTTCTTTTCCATCAACAGTCTTGGCAGGAGGCATTTCATTTGGAGCTGGAGCTACATTAACAATGAAATCCATGACACGGCGTACTCCATAATCTTTCTTAGCTGAAGTACAGAATAGAGGGAATATTTCACGATTGAGGAAACCTGTACGAAGACCATTCATG
>JALSZZ010000447.1 GCA_027075825.1 Mariprofundaceae bacterium
GCGTTATCCGCATCGCGCAACATATCTTCTGCGCTCTGGTAGCGATCATCACTGAACGCAATACCGATACTGGTATTGACAAAGGTGGGGTGTTTTTCCAGTTTAACCGGCTGCGACAGAAGCTCGGTAATACGCGAAGCAATATCCACTACGTCGTTGGCATCGTGCAGTTGTTCGGCCAGAATAACGAACTCGTCGCCACCCAGCCGCGCCACTGTATCATGTTCACGGGTGGCTTTTTTCAGCACCTCAGCCACATGTTTAAGCAGCAGATCGCCCGCTCTGTGGCCAAGGCTGTCATTGATAATTTTGAAGCGATCCAGATCCAGAAAAAGTACCGCGAATTTATAACCGGGCTGACGATTGCGCCGGCTGATAGCCGCTTCTATCTGGTGGATAAGCAGGCTGCGGTTGGGCAGGCCGGTCAGGTTATCGTGCATGGCCAGATGCTGCAGCTGCTGCTCCATGGCCTTGCGCTGGCGAATTTCTTCTTCCAGCTCAGCGGTACGCAAGCGCACCTGACGTTCCAGCATGCGATGATAACGCTGCTCCTGCTCGGCCGCCTTGCGCCGCTCAATGGCGGTGGTCACGTGATTGGAAACGAACTGCAGAATATCCGCTTCTTCGTTCTGATAGCTGATCTCCGGGCTGTAGGACTGCACCACCATGGCCCCGAAAACACTACCGTCGCTGCGCCGTAGTGGCACACCCAGCCAGGACCAGGCCTTGATGCGGCCATCCGGTGTTTCAAAGTCGCCGGCGGATAGCATTTCCTCCAGTTTTTCCCTGTTGGCCAGCAGTTGCTTGCCCGTCCTCAGCACATATTCGGTCAGGCCCTTGCCAATTTTGCGCGATTTGTAGCTCTGATGACTCTCCTGCAGGGTTTCATCAGAATAGTAAACAAATTCCAGTCGCTTGCCGCTTTCATCCAGCAAGGCAATGTAAAAATTGCGCGCATAGAGCAACTGGCCGATGATGTTGTGCACCTGAGCATAGAAGCGTTCCATCGGCAGCAGTTGGGCCGTCAGTTCAGATATGCGGTAGAGCGATTCCTGAATCAGCTGATCTTTTTCAATTTCCGCCGCCTGAATACGCAGACGCATGGTCTGCACTTCCACTTCCTTTTGTAACCGCTCTTTATCCTGCAAGCGCAACAGTGCCGTTACCACCAGTTGGGAAGCAAAAGACAGCAAATCCCTGTCTTCTTCGGTATAGCGCAAGGATTCGTCATAACTCTGCACCGCCATCATGCCGATGACCTTGCCATTGTGTTGCAAAGGCACGCCCAGCCAGTCCACACCCAGGGCACCGACCGTCCGCACCTCACCCCGCTCAACCATTTGTTGCCAGGTTTCCGGCGTCACCAGCAAGGGTTGGGCAGACTTGAGCACCTTCATGGTCAAGGTGCCCTCAAATTCATCCAACGGAATGTCACCATCCGGCGCTTCATCATATTCATCCTGGTGATAAACGAAACGCAGGCATTCGGTCACCGGATCGATCAGCACAATGTAGAAATTGCGCGCATTCATCAACTGGCCGGTGGCTTCATGCACCTGGGCATAGAATTCATCAATATCCGGACAGTCCAGTGC
>JALSZZ010000448.1 GCA_027075825.1 Mariprofundaceae bacterium
TTTATCCCACCGCAAAAAGTCCGTCCATGGACTTTTTGCTTGACGGAAGGCGAAAATTGCGATTTTCACCTTCCTTACAAATCAACGACTTGCTACGCAAGCCATTGATTTGCGCGGCCGTCCATGGCCGCGGTGCCGACTTCTTGCGAAGTCGGAAATATTGAGCAGATCGCCAAAAGTCGTCATCGTGGCCATTGCGGCAATTCGCGGTTGGAAACCGCTCCTACGGTCTGTAGGAGGGGAATCCTTTCCCCGAACCCGTGGCAATTCGCGGTTGGAAACCGCTCCTACGGTCTGTAGGAGGGGAATCCTTTCCCCGAACCAGCCCTTGGCCGCGATGATGACTTGTTGCGAAGTCGTCAAAACTCTTTGACCACCCACTGTGGTGGCGCCAAATGGCGGGAGCCTCCGGGCAGGCGACGCGAGAACTGGCCGTTGCCATGCTCGTCGAACAGATAGTAGGCGGGGAGGTTGCCCGGCGGCTTGACCTTGATCATATAGACCCGCCCGTGGCGGGCGTATTCGGTGATATGGGTGCCATCCTGACGGGTGTAGGCGCGCACATCCGCCCCCGCGATCGCTTCATCGATCGCCTGCGCCTCGGAGGCGGACGGGGGGCGTGCGCCCTCGGGTTGGTGCCGCGCGGCGGTGCGTTGTTCCGCGGATGGCGGTGGCATCGGTGCGCGATCCGCCCCCCACGCCACCGCCGGCACGACCATCAGCAGCAGCACGACCGCCCCCCTGTGGTGGCGCATCATGACCCTTCCAGCAGCGCCTTGAGCACCTCAAGATCGGTGGCGATCTCTTTGGTTGCGATGGTGGCGACCACCGGCGAGGCGATCTTGAAGAACTTGCCGACATCGATATCGAGCACCCGGGTTACCTTGGTTCCGCCTTCGACCTCTTCCATGGTCATCGATGTGGTCATCGGGAAGGGGCCGGTGGTGGAGTGCGCCTTCCAGCTACTGCCGTCGCTGCTCCGTTCGGTGACCACCCAGTCTTGCTCGATGACACGGCCGAGAAACTTCTCCTTGGCGTGGTAGGTGGTACCGACCGCCGGCGGCTCGGAGCCGATCTTCTTCGACTCCAGCACCGAGGATTGCCACAACGGATCGTTGGCTTCGTTATCGACGAAGGCGATCACCTCCTCAATGGGGCGGTTGATGATCACTTCTGCGGTTAAATGACTTAAGGACATTGGCTCAACTCCTTGGTTTTGTTTTTCCTGTTAGAAATCGCGTAGCAGTTCGGTAATGCCGGTTTTGGCGCGGGTCTTTTCATCCACCTGCTTGACGATCACCGCGCAGTAGAGGTTGGGGCCGCCGGACGCGCCCGGCATGGAGCCGGAGACCACCACCGAGTAGGGTGGCACCTCGCCGTAGAGGATGGTGTCGTTGGCGCGGTCGTAGATGCGGGTGGACTGGCCGAGATAGACCCCCATCGACAGCACCGATCCCTCGCGCACGACCACCCCCTCCGCCACCTCGGCGCGGGCGCCGATAAAGCAGTTGTCCTCGATGACGACGGGGGAAGCCTGAATTGGTTCCAGCACACCGCCGATGCCCGCGCCACCGGAGATGTGGCAGTTGCGGCC
>JALSZZ010000449.1 GCA_027075825.1 Mariprofundaceae bacterium
GTGGACAATGAAGAGGCAGAAATTATCGTAGGCCAGAATGTGCCGTTTATTACCGGCAACAGTGCATCAACCGGTGCAGCCAATGCCAATCCGTTTCAAACCATTGAACGTAAGGATATTGGCCTGCCACTGCGTGTGAAGCCGCAGATTTCTGATGGGGATACGGTCCGTCTCGAGATCTATCAGGAGGTTTCCAGTATTGATACGGCAGCCAGTGCGAATAATAAAAGCAGTGATTTGATCACCCGCAAACGCTCGATTAAGACAGTGGTAGTGGCGAATAACAGCCAGTTGGTTGTGCTTGGGGGGCTGATGCGGGAAGACAGTACGGCCAGTGTGCAGAAGGTGCCCTGTATTGGTGCTGTGCCGGTATTGGGTGAGCCCTTTAAATTTACCGAAAATCAGATTCGCAAAACCAACCTGATGGTGTTTCTCAAGCCCAGTATTATCAAGAGTGCCACGGATATTGAGGAAATTACTGACCGTAAATACTTTGATATCAAGGATATTTATGAGGCTCCGATACGCGGTGGTACGATAGTTTTCCCGCGCCGGGAGAAGCAGATGCCTGATGCATTGCGCCCCTCCGGTGCGGTTGTGCAGCCTGTGGCAACCCCCGCGCCCGTTACGAACAGTACAGGCGCTGGCCCGGTGATTGTGAACAAGCAGCCTCGGCCGCTGTCAGCACCCGCGCCTGTTGCGAATAGTGCAGGCACCGGAGCGGTGATTGTGAACAAGCCGCCTCAGGCAGTGTCACCAGCGCAGCCTGTGCAGGTACTTCCACCTGTGGGTGGGGTTCAGGTGCATATGCCACTGAATACACCGGCCGCTGCCGGAAGCAGCAGTGGAACTGTCACGCAGGCACCATGAAACAGCTGGCCAGACTCGGCAGTGACCTTGTGGACTCGGAGCGTGCCCTGCTATTTTCACTGCAGGTTTTGCGCGCCGGCCCCCTGTTGCCGCTCAAGCCCATGGATGGTGCTGCCAACCCGGTAGCAGTTAGCGATGATGGCGCATGGCCATGGCAGTTGCTGGATGATTGCCGTCGTGTGTTCGGGGCGGAGGTGCAACCGGTACTGGTGCCCAAAGAGGCTGTGCTGACTGCACTGAATCAGGTGTTTGATATGGCATCGGCATCGGCAGAGCAGATGCTGGAGGATATGGCTTCCGATGATCTGAGTCGGGAGCTGGAAGAGGTCGGTGATCTGCTGGAGTCTGAAGATGATGCGCCGGTTATCCGTCTGGTTAATACCCTGATCTCACAGGCACTCAAAGAGCGGGCCAGTGATATTCACATCGAACCGTTCGAGACCCGGGTGTTGGTGCGTTTTCGCATCGATGGTGTGCTGCATACCATTGTACATCCGCCCAAGGGTGTGCAGGCGGCAGTGACGAGCCGTGTTAAAGTGATGGCCGGGTTGGATATTGCTGAAAAACGGCATCCACAGGATGGCCGCTTTCGGGTCAGAATTGCCGGCCGGGAAGTGGATGTGCGTGTGTCGCTGTTGCCGACAGCACACGGGGAGCGTGTGGTAATGCGCTTGCTCGACCGCGGCTCAGCGATGTTGACACTGCCGGAGCTGGGTATGAG
>JALSZZ010000450.1 GCA_027075825.1 Mariprofundaceae bacterium
CGGTCTGGAGACCGCTCCTACACAGTGCGTGTGATTCCCCTGTGTCGCCGGGGCTGTCGGCTCTGAAGTCAGAACCCGGATTCGTTTTTCAACACCAGGGGCAAGCCGGCCACGATAAATTCGACGCGATCGGCCACAGCCGCCACGGCCTGATTAAGCCGCCCCTGCGCATCGCGGAAAGCCCGCCCCTCGCTCGTCTCCGGCACCAGTCCCATGCCCACCTCATTGGCAACCAGCATCACATGACCGGCCAACGTCGGCAGGCACCGGCATAGGGCAGCAACCTCAGCTTCCGCATCGCGACCGGCAAACATCAGATTGGAGAGCCAGAGCGTCAGACAATCAACCAGCACAAGCTGCCCGGCTGTCGCATGTTTTTGCAACAGCGGAACCAGCGCCAGTTCCTCCTCGATCAGAAGCCATGCCTTCCCCCGTTGTCGGCGATGGTGGTCAATACGCGCCTGCCATTCATCATCACCCTCTATTACAGGGGCAGTAGCGATACAGACGGGCCGCTCACTCATCGAGCACCCCGTCATTTCCGCACGTCGGCTTTTGCCACTGCGGGCACCGCCAAGGATCAGCGTAACGGACATTTACAGTATCCAGGGGTTTTTGTCATGGCGTGACTGCTGCTTATGCCGGAAAAACCGCACAGATGAATGCCGTTCCCCGACATCCTACTTGCGCCAGAATTCCGGCACCAACAAGACAAAAAAAGTGTAGATTTCAAGGCGACCAAGAATCATGGCAAACATCAGCACGCTTTTGCCAGCGGCTGGCAGCGCGGCATAATTATCTGCCGGGCCAACGTGACCAAAGCCAGGCCCGGTATTGGTCAGGCAGGCGGCAGTGGCGCTCATCGCCGTCAACAAATCCACCCCGGTCATGGCGACAATCACGGCAATCATTAAATAACACACCATGTACAGCACAAAAAAGCCCCATACGGCCTGCACCACGTTCGCTTCCACGGTTTGCTCTCCCAGCTTGGTATAAATCACGGCATGGGGATGAATCATGCGCCGAATCTCGCCCAGTCCCTGACGGAACAGCAGCAATACCCGGATCACTTTCATGCCGCCACCGGTAGAACCGGCGCAGGCACCGATAAACATCACCACAAACAACAGCATATTGGTGCCCGGCGGCCATTGTGAATAATCACTGACGGCAAAGCCTGTGGTGGTCGCTACCGACACCACATTAAACAACACATGGTGCAGATCATCGCTATCGCTCCACCACACTGGCACGGCAATGACCACAAACACCACGCCGAGAATGTAGATATAGGCGCGAAACTCTTCATCTTTCCAGTAAGCCTGAGGAGAAAAACGGTTGTTAAGCACAGCAAAATGCAAGGTGAAATTGATTCCTGCCAGTACCATGAAGAAAACAGCTATCATCTCGATCAGGGTTGAATGAAACCAGCCCATACTGGCATCATGGGTCGAAAAGCCACCAATCGCTACTGTGCACATGGCGTGATTGATCGCATCAAACCAGTTCATGCCGGCAAGCGCATAGGCTGCCGCGCAAATCACCGTCATGAGGAGATAAATATACCACAACACCTTGGCGGTTTCGGTAACACGGGCGGTCAGCTTGTCCTTGACCGGTCCCGGTGTTTCTGCGCGGAACAGCTGCATACCGCCGACACCGAGCAAGGGCATAATGGCCACGGCCAGCACGATAATCCCCATGCCACCCAGCCATTCCTGCATCGAGCGCCACAGCAAAATGGCATGCGGCATGGTATCCAGGCCACTGAGTACCGTTGCGCCAGTCGTCGTCAAACCGGAAGCGGATTCAAACAGCGCATCAACAACGCTTTCACAAACCCCTATGGACAAAAAAGGAATCGCGCCGAGCAATGACAACGTCAGCCAGGCCAGCGCAACGATCAGAAAGCCGTCCCGGTGCGTCAGATGCTGTGGCTGCTCGCCAATATAACGCACAGACAGCAGGCCTGTCAGCAAGGTCAGGCAGGCGGCAAACAGAAAATGATAAAACTCACCGGATGCATTGATCAGCGCGACAAGCGTGGGCAACAGCATGCTGCCACCATAAAACAGACTCAGCACGCCCAGCAGCCAGATAACCCCGCGAATATGCATGGTCTAAAAAAACTCCAGACTGACTTCAAACATCCCCTCGACATCCCGCACGCTGTCGGTATGCGCCACCATCAACACATGATCGCCAGGCGCAATCACACTGTCGCCATCGGGAATCATCACCTGATCTCCACGAATAATAGCGCCAACCACGCTTTGCGGCGGAAAGTTCAGCTCACGCAACGGTACATTCACCACCGCCGAGGTCTTCATCGCCTCGGCTTCCAGCACTTCCAGCATGCCATCACCCAGTGAGGACATGCCATAAATCTTGCCCTTGCGAATATGCTGCAAAATAGAGGCCGCCGTGGTAAAGCGGGCTGAAACAACAATATCCAGGCCAATCTCACGCACCAGGCGCGAATAAATCGTGCGATTTACCAGCGTGACAATATGCGGAACCTTATAGCGTTTGGCGATCAGGCTACCCAGGATATTGGTTTCATCATCATTGGTCAGGGCGATATAATCGTCCATTTCATCAATATTTTCTTCTTCCAGCAACACCTGATCCAGCGCATCACCGGCAATCACCACGCTGTGCTCCAGGTGTCGCGCCATCCACTTGGCTCGCTTGTCGTTGTGTTCAATAATCCTGACCTGCACCCCGCTTTTTTCCAGCTCTTTGGCAACAATATAGGCAATATGCCCGCCACCCACAATCATCACATGGCGTCGGCCACGGTACTCCGTTGTCACACCGCCAGATAAATGATGAAACAAATCATCAAGGTATGCCGAGCCTACCGTCAGATAAATGCTATCGCCTGCCAACAAGGTGGTATTGGCATCCGGTACACGCCACAAGGCATTATGCTCATGCGCCACCACACAAGCCTTGATGCCACCAAGTGATTCTGAAATATCACGAATGGAAATACCGGCCAGACAACTCTTCGGTGTAACCTTGAAACTCAGTAATTGCACACTGCCACCGGAGAATTCCTGCGCATCCATCGCCGAGCTGACCTGCAAACGGCGAAGAATGGATTTGGCCGCCTCTTTTTCCGGCGAAATCACCGTGTCAATGGGCAAATCATCGCGTCCAAACAAGCGATTGCGATGCTCCATATAATCCGTATCGCGAATACGCGCCATTTTGGTGGTGACACGGAACAATGAATGTGCAACCTGACACGCCAGCATATTACTCTCATCGCTGGCAGTCGCGGCAATCAACAGCTCAGCATCAGCCGCACCAGCCCTGGCCAGCACGGAAGGATGACTGGCCTCACCGACCACGGTTCGCACATCCATATTGTCCGCTACGCGCTTTAGGCGTACCGGATCGCGATCAACCACCGAGACATTGTTACCCTCGTGCGCCAGCCGCTCGGCAATATGGTAGCCGACCTCGCCAGCGCCCAGAATCAGAATATTCATGATGATTCCTCTCTGGAAAGTTCATAGGCTCTGATTTTGCGATACAATTGCGAACGCTCCATGCCCATTTCACGGGCGGCGCGCTGAATATTCCAACCAGTCTTATTCAGGTGATAGAGCAAAAACTCACGCTCAAATGCCTCTCTTGCATGATGAAAAGATTCGTGGTTGTAACTGCCTTCCTGACCTGTATCACCGCGTGTGTGATGCGTTGCCACGCCATCCAGTGGCGGCATATTTTCAGGCGTGATGCACTCGCCCGGTCGCAGGATATGACACCGCTCAACATAATTGCGAAGTTCACGAATATTGCCCGGCCAGCTATAATTTTTCAGCAGAGATAGCATATCTTCGCTGAAATCCACCGCTTCGCCGCCCAGTGAACGCGCCTGTTCTTCAGCCAGTGTTTTCAGCAACAAGGGAAAATCTTCAGAATGATCGCGCAGCGGTGGCATGTGCACGGTGACGATATTCAGACGATAATAAAAATCCTCCCGCAGCCGCCCCTGCCGCAGTAACTGCTCAGGATCATAGGCAGAAGCAGCCAGCACCCGCACATGACTGACAATCGGCGATGGCAGCCCCAGCCGCTGAATACGCCGCTCCTGCATGGCGCGAAGAATACGCGCCTGAATCCCCGGTGGCAGATCAGCCACTTCATCGATCAACAGGGTTCCCTGATGCGCCTGTTCAAAACGGCCAATCTGACGATGCAAAGCGCCGCTGAACGCGCCCTGTTCATGACCAAACAGCTCCGAGACCATTTGCTGCTCCGACATACCGGCGATATTCAGTTCAATCAACGGCTGTTCACTGCGCCGTGACTGCTGATGAATCATGCGGGCAGCAATCGTTTTCCCCGTGCCATGTTCACCAAGAATCAATACAGGGGTATCACTGGCGGCAACGCGCCGGATCAGTTTGCGCACCGCTTCAATGCCCGGGCTATCACCAATCAGCTCACTTCTTGAACGCTCACGCATATGTTGGCGAAGGCCGGAATTCTCACGTTCAAGCTTGCGCTTTTGCATCACATTGCGCAGCAGAATGAGTAACTTATCCGTTGATAATGGCTTTTCCAGAAAATCAAACGCCCCCTGACGGGTGGCCTGAACAGCCGTATCTACCGTGGCATGACCCGACATGATGATCACAGGCACAGAATCATCAATCTGACGCAGGCGGTTCATCGTCTCCAGACCATCAATGCCAGGCATCCAGATATCCAGCAACACACAATCCACCGGCTGTTTGCGAAAGCGGGCGACCGCCTCCTCGCCGGAAGAAGCAGTGCTGACAATGTAATCCTCATCTTCCAGCACGCCCTGCAAAGATTCACGAATTGATGCTTCATCATCAACAATTAAAACCTTCGGAAACATGGCTACCTCACAGGCTCACGGGATGGCACACGCAGACAAAAATGCGTCGGTTTGCATGTTGAGAGCAGGAGTAACTCCCCGTCGTGCTCGCGGGCAATGCGGGCAGAAATCGACAAGCCAAGTCCCGAACCCTCAGTTTTGGTGGAAAAATAGGCATCAAACACCAGCCGAGGATTATCAAGCTGAATACCCTCGCCTTCATCCTCAACATGAAAGGCAATATAGTGCTCAAATGTATCAACATAAAAACGGACAGGCAAACGCCCTTCCTCCGTCGCCGACAGGGCATTATCCATCAGGTTGATCAGCACCTGACGAATCTGATCAGCATCAGCATAACAGCGATAAGACTCCATGGGCTGAATCACCTGAACACGCGGATAGGCGGCATAAAGATCAGCGATTTCATCCATAAAGTTGCGCACATCGACCATGGTGCAGCGCGGCCTGGGCAGACTGGCCAGCGTTGAAAAATCACTGGTGAGGCGGATCAGGCGATTGCTTTGGCTGATAATGGTCTGCGTGCATTGCTCAAACACTTTATCATCCAGCTTCCCTCTCTGGCGACGACGCTGCAAACGCTCGGCAGCCAGCTTGATCGGGGTCAGGGGGTTCTTGATTTCATGGGCAACACTGCGGGCAACCTCCACCCACGCCCGGTGCCGCTGTGCCTCGGCCACCTCAGTCAAATCATCCAGCACCAGCAAAAAACCGGAAAAGGCAGATGGCTCCTCGCCGGCAAGATGAACCCCGCGCACCAGTAAATGACGCACACCATGCTCTACGCTCACGTCCAGTTCCCGCTGCACGGCTGCGCCATTGGCAGAGCGGATTTCTTCGATGACATGCAACACCATCTGCACCCGCGCCGTTGATGCCGGGATATTGATGGTCTTCAGCGTTTGCGCCACATCTACCTGTTGCAACGCTTCCGCCGGTATCTCAAGCAAGCGCACAAAAGCCTGATTATTCAGTTCCACCTCACCCTGGTGGTTCATCAGCAAGACACCGGAATCAAGATTGGCCAGCAGGTTCTCAAGAATTTCCTTGCGCTGCTGACTGTCCCGCAAAGCCTCGCGCAGCTCAGACTGCGTCTGCTCCACCGCTTCCGTGTTGCGCTTCAGCTTGCGGGACATGATATTGAATGAATGCACCAGACTTCCCAGTTCATCCTTGCCTGCAACCTGTAAGCTGACACTCAGATCACCATCACTGACGCGCTCCAGAGCGCTGGCCAGTTGCTCAACAGGGCGCGTCAGGCCACGCGCAAACACCCATGCCGCCCAGGCTGCAATCGCCGTAACAATCAGTGTGATCAATACCATCACATCCACAAACAAACGTCCCATGGCATTACGGTGGCGGGATAACTCGCTGTATTTGCGATAGTCTTTCTCAACAGATCGGGCATCGGCCATCAGCCCGTCGGGAATGGCAACAGTTGCCCGCACCACAGCAGCCAGTTTCTGATGAATGATGACAGGGGCATAACCGACCAGGTATTCACGCCCTTTTTCTGTACGCGGTTCAATCATAATTTTACCCAGCGACAAACTCAGCCGCGCCCTGTTCGACATAGG
>JALSZZ010000451.1 GCA_027075825.1 Mariprofundaceae bacterium
GTTCATATGTTGCCATGGGGTTTGTGGGTGGTCTTTCTGATTCTGCAGGCTGAATTTTGTGCAGTAGGCGGCTTTATTGGTGAGTTACTGATTCGGCGCAGATCCAACTGGACATCACATCAGTACGCCAGATCAAGTGATTCTGAGCGCCTGCCTGATGAACGGGACTCCTGAGCCCTGATCGATGGGTGCTAAAAAAGAAATACCACGTGGCAGTAGAGGCCGTCCTGTAGTCACTGCAAAGGATCGCCGCCGCCGCAAACGCTTGCTGATGGCGACACTGGTAACGTGTATTACACTGGCTATGGTGGGTGGTTCACTGCATGTCATGGAGCTGGGTTCCATGCGTATGAAAGAGATGCGTGCCAAGTCATCATATGATGCTGTCGATGTACATAAACATGTGCGGGCTGCCGGAGAAGAAGTGCACCTGCAGACCGAGCATGAAAATATGGGTGGTGATACAGCCAGCTATACGGTCGCAGAAGCTGAAGCGCTGCTGGATGAAGAGCAGTGGCGCGACCTTGCCTGGATGGTTACTGTACCTGCTGGCGTGTTTGCCATGGGTAGTGATGATCCACGTACAGGGGAGCAGAACCGACCCATGCATCAGGTTCGACTGCCTGCTTACAAAATCGATAAATACCTGGTGACGCAGGCCGAGTATGCACGTTTTATTGCAGCCAGACGTTACAGGCCACCGTTAAACTGGGATGATGGAAAAATCAGGGCTGGGATGCGGATGCATCCGGTGACTATGATCTCATGGTATAATGCGCGTGATTACTGTGCATGGGTGGGCAAGCGCTTGCCATCGGAAGCTGAGTGGGAAAAAGCTGCCCGGGGCGAAGCTGCCAGGCGCTGGCCGTGGGGCAATGATATGAACGTTGCGAACCTCAATACCTATTACAAAGTTGGCCACACAACAGCTGTGAATGCCTACCCGCAGGGCGTTAGTCCATATGGCATCTTTGATATGGCCGGTAATGTACAGCAATGGGTGGCAGATCGCTTCTCTCCCTATCCCGGGGCCTCCGGATCAAAGGAAATCTTTGAGCCCAAGGCAGCAGATCCGGACTATAAGCGTGGCTCTGATGAAAAGGAGCGGCTGATCTATCGTGTCATGCGTGGTGGTTCATGGAAGAGTGATCCGCTTTCAACGACCAGTTACCACCGTAACTATGCGTTGCCCAACTATGCCTCGGACTTTTTCGGCTTTCGTTGTGCCATGGATATCGAAGCAGATAAGGAGAAATAATATGTTTTTATTCCTGCGTTGTAGTCAATTGCTTGCAGCCTTGCTGTTTGCGGCCAGTCCTGCATGGGCTGTGGATAGCTATCGTTTTCTGCATGTTACCATCGATACCCCCTGGTTCCTTTTTGTATTTCTGTTTTTTCTTGTATTTGCCCCGATGATATTGTCGGCTGTTATTCACTGGCGTACGGCGGTCAAGGATGATGAAGCTGAGCAGACTGATGAGGATACAAAGCATGGTTAAGTCACTCGGGTTGCTGCTTGCTCTGATACTGTGGGCTTTACCAGCACAACTTGTGGCTGCCGAGGCCTCGGGAGCACAGTCATCTGAAG
>JALSZZ010000452.1 GCA_027075825.1 Mariprofundaceae bacterium
ACCATATACACCGCGACAGAGTTGCCGAGCGCCTGGCAACAGAAAGTCTGAAACGACAAGTTGTAATATTCACGCATGACATTGCCTTTCTAGTGTTGCTGGAAGAAGCCTGCCGAGAGACAAACGATCGTGTGGCAATACCGATTGCCTACCGGGTTGTTAGTCGCGGCAAAGATGCCGCCGGTTTTTGCAATTCAGAGCCCCCTTCCAATGTTCTGCCTGTCGATAAGGTGACCACGCAGATGAGGAATCACCTACAGAATGTGAAAATCCATCATGAACGTGGTGATCAAGCAAACTGGCGTCGCGAGGTGAAATCTTTTTCAAATCAGTTACGCGAGGCATGGGAGCAAGCCGTGGAGGACGTGGTTTCTCCAGTTATTAAGCGGTTGAATAGAAAAGTTAAGACTGATGGTTTGATCCGCCTCACCATCCTGCAAGAGAAAGATTGTCATGATATGCGTGAAGCGTATCGTCGTTGTTCGAATTTGATGCATAGTCAGCCGAATAAAATGAATACACGCCTTCCAACACCGGGCGACGTTGAGGCAGAGATCACAGCTCTCGAAACATGGATTAATAGCATACGCGACCGTCAAAATAAGGTTGCTTAGGAAATTTGCTACGAAAGTGTTTGAATTGTTCAACAGTAAGCTGAAGCATTGTCCTCTCAATGGTCGCGGCTTTAGCCCTCATTTGTAATAGTTCCGACTTGATCTGACAGTTACCGATTTTGTGTTGGTGCCTGTCAGGTTAGATTTGGTCTAACGACTTTTCCAACCAGCTTTGTTTCCCGTCAAGTAATGTCTGCATGGGAGTTCGTCCCTTGCAGCGTTTTCCCTGATGGGTTCGCTCAGTGTTATAGTAGTTGAGCCATATGTCGAGATCATTTTGCAATTGCTCGATGCTTTCATACAGGTTCTTTCTGAATGTCACCCGGTAGAATTCATCCAGGATGGTTCTGTGGAATCTTTCGCAAATACCGTTGGTCTGCGGTGATTTGACCTTGGTTTTGGTATGGTCGATCTGGTTGACGGCCAGATACAACTGATAATCATGCGTTTCAGCCCTGCCGCAATATTCTGTGCCTCTGTCGGTAAGGATACGCAACACCGGCAGGTCTTGCTCTTCCATGAATGGCAGAACCTTGTCGTTAAGGGTGTCTGCCGCCGTGATCGGCGTTTTGGTGGCATACAGCTTGGCGTGGGCCACGCTTGAGTACGTGTCCACATAGGTCTGCTGGTAAATACGGCCAACACCCTTCATGGTGCCAACATAAAATGTATCCTGTGATCCCAGATAGCCTGGGTGGTGTGTCTCTATCTCGCCGCAGGCTTCGTCATCCAGCTTTTTCTTCTCCAGAGCTTGAACCTGTGCCTCGGTAAGAATGATGCCGTCATTGGCAACCTTGGCCTCCAGTGCTTTCAATCGGTTCTTGAAGTTGGAAAGGCCATGCCTGAGCCAGATGGAGCGAACACCGCTGGGAGAAACAAACGTACCTGCCTTTCTCAGCTCATTGCTGACCCTGAGTTGGCCGTGGGCGGGGAAGTCAACAGCGTGCAGAATAACTGCCTGTTCCGTTGGCTC
>JALSZZ010000453.1 GCA_027075825.1 Mariprofundaceae bacterium
GTTGTTTTTTCATGGGCTATCAATACGACACCAACTCCCATTTGGCAAGCTTTAAGTTGGCACACTAATGGAATGCACCCGCGAAACCCCAAAGATATTTTTATTCAGCAGATTATCGACAAAATATTGGCAAAAATTAGCATCAACAGCGCCTGAAAGAGGGGATTTTGGCGAAGGTATTGTCGTAATTACTGAATTCAGGCAGCATCAATATCACCTGATTAAGAAAAGAAAATTTTGGCGCAGGTGTTGTTGTACTGCAGGGTGAGATTCTTCGAGAACTTGCGCCTGCTGTGTATGGAAAGGCATTACCTTCCTCCATGCCTGAAATGCTGGCCGGGAATCTGTCGGACTTTGACAATCGTCACGAGAAACAGCGGGATTGAGCCAGATATACGACCTGTTGGCGGTAAGTAGCAGTGCTATTTAACAAAAACAGGGCGAAGATTTGGCCAATATCCGGTTTTCCACAGTAGATTTGTCAAAGTCCGACAGACTCCTGGTTGCATATCCTTGACACCTCTGGCCCCGAACCACTGGAAGGTGGCGAAAGGATCCGGTTCGCGGTCTGGAGACCCTCCTGCATTTGGCATTCCTCGTGGTTCGCGGCGTGGTGGGCGTTTTTGCGGTGCGTGTGATCCCCCTGTAGGAGGGGCCTCTGGCCCCGAATCATTTATTTTGGCATTCAGTGCAAAGGCAGATTGACGACAGAGGCTGGCAGAATCGGCCAGAACGGAACCGTTCTGGCAAACGGGTCATACTTTTGGTCGCATCTCCCGCGCCACGGTTGATTTACATATTCATATATCCGGATATGATTTGCCACCGATTCACGGAGGTTTGGCATGGATGACACAAAACAGGTGATGGGGCTGTTCGCCCGCTATCTGACGCTTTGGGTGTTTCTCGCCATTGTTGCTGGCATCGGACTGGGCAACCTGGCGCCGGGGCTGTTCCATACGCTGGGTGGCATGGAAGTCGCGCACATCAATCTGCCGGTAGCAGGGCTGGTCTGGGCGATGATTCTGCCCATGCTGCTGAAGATTGATTATTCAGCATTGCATGAGGTCTGGCATCATCGTTGGGGTATTGCGGTAACCCTGGCGGTGAACTGGTTGATCAAGCCGTTCTCCATGGCGCTGCTGGGCTTCATTTTTTTACGCCTGCTGTTTGCCGACTGGCTGGATCCGGCGCAGATTGACGATTATATCGCAGGACTGATCCTGCTGGCAGCAGCGCCCTGTACGGCAATGGTCTTTGTCTGGTCGCGGCTGACGAACGGTCATCCGCAATTCACGCTTTCTCAGGTCGCCCTGAACGATGTGATCATGATTTTCGCCTTTGCGCCGATTGTTGGCCTGCTGCTCGGCGTCGCTTCAGTGACCGTCCCCTGGGATACGCTGTTTCTTTCGGTACTGATGTATATCGTGATCCCGGTTGCCGTGGCCTGGCTTGGCCGCAACATACTGCTGGCAAAGGGGAAGCTTGATGACGTGCTGCACATGATGGATCCGGTATCCATGGCGGCACTGCTGGTCACCGTGGTGCTGCTGTTTGGCTTCCAGGGCGAACAAATCATCCGTCA
>JALSZZ010000454.1 GCA_027075825.1 Mariprofundaceae bacterium
GCGCAGCAAGGCTGAGGCCTGCGGCGCATCGGCTGTTTATATCGAGAACCTGACTGAGGACTTTGTCCGCGATTATGTGTATCCCATGTTTCGTGCCAATGCCATCTATGAAGGTGAATACCTGCTCGGTACCTCTATCGCCCGACCGCTGATTGCCAAACGCATGATGGAAATTGCGGCCATTGAAGGCGCCGATGCAGTCGCGCATGGCGCAACCGGCAAGGGTAACGATCAGGTGCGCTTTGAGTTCGGCTTTTATGGCATTAACCCGGATATCCGCGTCATTTCCCCGTGGCGGGAGTGGAACCTCGTCTCTCGTCAGCAAATGCTGGATTTTGCCGCTAAGCACCATATTCCCATTGAGCGCAAACGTGAGGGCAGCAAATCACCTTATTCCATGGATGCCAATCTGCTGCATATTTCCTATGAAGGCTACGATCTTGAAGATCCGTGGAACGAGCCGCCGGCATCCATGTGGCGCTGGACCACTTCGCCGGAACAGACACCGGATGAAGCGGAATATATAGAACTGAGTTATGCCGCTGGCGATATTGTTGCCATCAATGGTGAGTCCATGACACCAGCAGCAGTACTGGCAAAGCTGAATCAGCTGGGTGGCAGGCACGGCATTGGCCGCATTGATATTGTTGAAAACCGCTATATTGGCATGAAATCACGCGGCTGCTACGAAACGCCCGGCGGCACCATCATGCTCAAGGCTCATCGCGCCATGGAATCCATCACCCTTGACCGCGAGGCAGCTCACCTGAAAGATGATCTGATGCCGCGTTATGCCAAACTGATTTATAATGGTTACTGGTTCGCTCCGGAGCGTGAAATGTTGCAGGCGGCCATTGATCATACCCAGACTCGGGTTAATGGCGTGGTGCGTCTGAAGCTGTACAAGGGGAATGTGTTTGTCGTCGGGCGCAAGTCGGATCAGTCACTGTTTGATGAGCGGCTGTGTACCTTTGAAGATGATGAAGGCGCTTACGATCAGCGCGATGCCGAAGGCTTTATTCGCCTGAATGCGTTGCGCTTGCGCATGCTCGGCAAGCAGTCCCGTTGATGACGCTGCCGCCCGACTTTATCCGTTCACCGCTGATGGCGGCGCACGGTATCCGGGCGGTTTTTTCTTCCCGACACGGCGGTGTGAGTTCGCCGCCCTTCGCCTCATTAAACCTCGCTGACGACCTGGGCGATGATGCGCTTTGCGTTCAAACCAATATCCGGCGTTTTTGTCAGCTAAGCGGTCTGCCACGTCCGCACACCTGCAGGCAGGTTCATGGCGCTGATATACTGTATTGCCAGGGGGCAGGCTACCATCATGGCGAGGAGGCCGATGCCTTGCTGAGCCATGAAGCAACATGCGCGCTGGCCGTGCGCACAGCAGATTGCATTCCCGTGCTGCTGGCGCATCCTCCTTCCGGCACGATAGCCGCCGTGCATGCTGGCTGGCGAGGAACTGCCGCTGGCATCGTCGCGCATTGTTGCCAGCAGATGCTGACCCATGGCGGCACTGCTGATGATATTTTGGCCAGTATTGGTCCTGGCATTGGAGTCTGCTGTTTTGCTGTGCAGGAG
>JALSZZ010000455.1 GCA_027075825.1 Mariprofundaceae bacterium
TCAGTCCTGCGCTCTTTCAGCAGGAACAGAACGTGGCTGACACCGCATCAAAGGCGAAAAAGCACGTCGCTGCGACGAAAACAGCGACGGTCAAAGCCCCTGCGAAAAAGACGCATTACGTCAAAAGCAGCGATGTAAAAAAAGCCTTGCTGGCGCAATACCAGTCATGGAAGCATGTGCGTTACCAGCTCGGTGGTCAGAGCCGTCGTGGCATTGATTGTTCAGGCTTTACACAAAAGACGTTTGCTGAACGCTTCCATGTCGATCTGCCGCGTGATACGCTCTCTCAGCTCAAAGCAGGCAAGACAATCAGCAAGAAACGTCTGCGTGCCGGTGATCTGGTTTTCTTCAAAATTGGTCGTCATACCCGTCATGTTGGCATCTATATTGACGACAACAGGTTTCTACATGCCTCCACCAGTCAGGGCGTGATCGTTTCCCAGCTGGATGATGCTTACTGGCAGCGTCATTACTGGAAATCCGTTCGTGTTTCAGGCGTACAGTAAGGCAGCCTGGGAGTCTGTCGGACTTTGGCAAATCTACTGCGAAAAATCGGATATTGGCCAAATCTTCGCCCTGTTTTTGTTAAATAGCGCTGCTATTCGCCGCAAACAGGTCGTATATTTTACTCAATCCCGCTATTTCTCGTGACGATTACCAAAGCCCGACAGACTCCCGGGTGAATGTGGCCATCAACGAATGTTCTGATGGCCACTACCTGCAATCCTGCGCAATGGATAACTTCATGTTATCCTTTGGGCGATGAAGCAAGCAACTGATACTGCACACTGTTATCATGTGGTCGCTGGCCTGAGCAATGGTGATTTGCTACAGGGGTGTTTGAAATCTTTTTCAGCAGATGATGAACAGATAGAGCTGTTACCGGACAATCACGATGAGCCTGTCCCGGCAAAAATGCATCGCGTCATGGCAGCCACCTCACTGCTTCCCCGTCAGCTCGCTTACCTTGGCTTTCTTCGCCGGGGGCGCATACCTGTGCTGCCTAAGTTGCAGGTGCTGCCGAAAATCATTCGCGTTGAACTATTGCACGGAGAGTCTTTCCATATTCGCACAGGGGATGCGTTAAAGCGAAAACCGGGGTTTTATGCCCTGCCTCCAGCCGAAAGCTCAGGAATTGCCTGTTATTTCTTTTACCATCATGCGATTTCTGCCAGACATTCCAGCGAGTATGTGGGTAAATTACTGGAGGCTGCCGGCTTTGTCTCTCCCGAGGCTGTGCAGGAGGCGTTGACGATTCAGCAAACCCAGCGTGAACGCCGGTTAAAAGAAATTCTGCAAAACAATCATAAACTCAGCGATTCCCAATTGCAGAAGGCTCTGCGCGAGCAACAACATGTTCACCGCAGGCTGGATGAAATCCTGCTGGAAAGTGGTTTGATCGACCAGCAGGATCTTTCCCGGGCACTGCTGGAACAGGCTAACAAAAACGACAAAAAAATCGGTCAGATACTGATTGATATGGGGGCGATCTCCGAGCTTGAACTGGCCTCCACACTGGCTGAGAAATACCAGTTGCCGCTGGTTAATCTGGATGATTACCCTATTGACAGCAAAGCATTTAATGAGCTTGATGAAACGCTGCTCCAGCGTTATCAGTGGTTACCCGTCGCCAGTGATGAACACTCCATCACCGTTGCCATTGCTGATCCACTGGATACTGAAGCCGATACAGCGATTAAATTTCAGAGCAAAAAACGCATTCGTCAGGTGATTGCCACGCCATCACAAATCCGCATGCATCTGGAACGTTTAAGCGCCAGCGTGGATGAAGATGACTGGCTGTGGCTGGAATCACTGGAGCCTGATGAGTGGGAGGGTGAAAATGAGGAGGTGGTCAATATCAGCAAGGCTGCTGATGCGCCACCGATAGTTCGCATTGTCAACAAGATTATTCTGGATGCGTATCAGTTGGGCGCTTCTGATATTCATTTGTTGCCACAGGCAGATGAACTGACGATCTCGTATCGCATAAACGGCGATCTTATCCGCAAGTCAGGCCTGGAAAAATGGCTACAACGCCGCGTGATTTCACGCCTGAAGCTGTTGGCCAATATGGATATCAGCGAAAACAGACTGCCACAGGACGGGCGTTTGCGTGCGCACCGTGGTGATACATGCATGGATTTTCGCGTTTCCTGCATGCCATGTGTCTATGGCGAATCACTGGTGTTGCGAATGTTGCGCAATCACACGCCAACGCTGACAGATATTGGCCTGCGCCAGCAGGATCAGCAGCATATTCAACGCCTGCTTCAACATCCGTTCGGACTGATGCTGACAACAGGGCCGACAGGCTCGGGAAAATCAACCACGCTACAGGCGCTGGTGCATGAGCTTGTTGCCCGCCCCTTGCACATCATCACGGCGGAGGATCCTGTCGAAGCTGACATTCGTGGTGTCAATCAGATTCAGGTTAATGCGCGTATTGGCCTGGATTTTTTGCGTATTCTGCGCAATGTACTGCGTCACGATCCGGATGTGGTCATGATCGGTGAAATGCGTGATCAGGAAACGGCCAGAACAGGCGTGGAAGCAGCATTAACGGGTCACCTGATCCTCTCTTCCCTGCATACCAACAGTGCGGTGGATACGATCGCACGGTTGATTGACCTTGGTATTGAAAGGTATTTACTTGCTCCGGCACTGCTGGGCATTATCAGCCAGAATTTGGTCAAGGTGTTATGCCCTCACTGCCGCCAGCGTGCTGCAACTGATGATGAAACAGCAGCTATGCTGCGTGATTTGCTTCATATGCCGTTACCAAAAATGTATGATCAACAAGGCTGTGAGCATTGTCATCAGTCTGGTTACAGCGGGCGACGCATGGTTTATGAAATACTGATCGTTAGCGATGCCCTGCGCTCTGCTATCAACGCAGGCGAACCTGCAGATGTATTGCAACGCCTCGCAGTCAACGAGGGCATGGTGCCAAAAAGCGATTATGCACTGATGCTGGCTGCCAGTGGCGATATTGACCGCCATGAATTACTACGCATGCTGGTATGACACTGAATAATAACATCAGGGTTTCTCACAAGCGCATGACTGATTATCATGGCGGCATGAGGCTGCTACTGTATGTTCATCTATCCTGCGTGTTGACATCGCTACTGCTGTTTCTGTGGCGCGGTGGCATGGCCTGTGCTGGCCAGCCGTTGAAAAAAACATGGCAACGTCGTTATGTGCCTGACCTGGTTGATAGCCTGTTGTTTGTGTCCGGTGCAGGCATGGCCTGGCAGTTGCATTTATCACCGCTGACGACGCAGTGGTTTGCCATCAAGCTGCTGCTGTTAATGGCCTATATCGGCGTTGCAGCGCTGGTCATGTGGGAGACGCTGGCGCTGCCTTATAAACGTATCGCTTTTGCCACGGCACTGCTGCTGTTTTTCTGTATTGTCACTGCGGCCAGCCATATAAGTCGTTAATCCACCGTCCCGGCCACTGGTCGCCAGAAGGCCTTGACTTCGGCAGGCAGTTGCGCTGCCTCACCCTCTGCCGCATAGCAGGACTGAATGAGTAAGGCATCCTGCTCAGGATCAAGGACGCGGAATGCTGCCGCACCGCTTTGCTGCACGCCGATGCAATCGCCTGCGCCGCGCAAACGCAGGTCGGTTTCGGCAAGCTGCATGCCATCGTGGCAATCCCGCATGGCAGCCAAGCGCTGCATGCCTTGCGGCCCGACATCGGCAGAAGGAAGCAGAATGCAATAGCCTTGTTCTATCGAGCGGCCAACGCGTCCGCGTAGCTGATGCAATTGCGCCAGACCATAGCCCTCGGCACGCTCGATGACGATCAGGCGTGCCTGTGGTATATTCACGCCGACTTCCACCACGGTGGTGGCAACCAGCAAACGGCACTGGCCACTGGCAAAAGCATCCAGCACCTGCTGTTTTTCCTTTGCCTTCATGCGACCGTGCAGACCCAGCACATGGGCATCCGGGAAGCGTTCGCGCAACGCTTCCAGACGTTGTTCCACAGACGCATCATCATCGTCAATACGCGGCGCGATCCAGTAAATACTGCCGCCCTGATTCATGATGCGCTGCATGCCAGTGGCCAGCGCCGGGCGGGAGGCAGGTTTCAGCACTCTGGTTTCGACGGGCTTTCTGCCCGGTGGCATGCCTTGCATGACCGTCAGTTGCAAATCACCATAGAGTGCCATCGCCAGACTGCGCGGAATCGGCGTGGCCGTCATGGCCAGCAAATGCACGCCTTTGCCTTTTTCCGTCAAGGCCCAGCGTTGCCGCACGCCAAAGCGATGTTGTTCATCCACAATGGCCAGCACCAGTTGCTGAAAACACACATCTTCGGCGATCAGGGCATGGGTGCCGATCACCAGCGAGAGATCACCTGATGCCAGCCGGTTCAGGGTTTTCTTTCGCTGTGTTGCCCGTGTACTGCCGGTAAGCAGAGCCAGCGAGATACCCAGCGGTTGCAGCCACGCCGATATGGTATCAAAGTGTTGTTTTGCCAGTACTTCTGTTGGCGCCATGATCGCCACCTGCCCTTGCTGCAAGGCACAGCAGGCGGCTAATCCGGCCAGCCAGGTTTTGCCGCTGCCGACATCCCCCTGTAACAAGCGGTGCATGCGTTGCCCTGACTGCAAGTCCCGGGCAATGGCTTGCCAGGCCTGTTGCTGGGCTTTTGTCAGCGCTGCCGGCAACTGCCGGAGCAGTTGTTCGCAGTATTCACCGGGAACACATACGCAAGCCGGGACTTCAGCCTGCCGCTGCTGTTGCTGTAGCAAAGCGCGATAAACCCACAGTTCTTCCTGTTTGATACGCCATAATGCCTGCCGCCGCTGTGCCGGGCTGTGTTCCGGCTCAGGCTGATGCAGCGCGTGCAATGCTTCGTAGAGGCTCGGGCCATCGATCTGATCATCCAGCGGACTGCTGGCATGCATCGGCAATGATCGCAAGGCGGCCTGAATAAAGCGCCGCAAACTGCGTTGACCCTGACCGGCAAGCGTGGGGTAACAGGCATACAGGCCCGGTTCAAATGCCGCAGCAGCCTGCCATTCCGGATGGGTCATCTGAAGCTGTCCTCGCCAGATGCTGACTTCGCCGCGCAGGGTGACCATCTGTCCGGTTTTTAAGCGTGCGTCGCGTAGCAGATAACGGGCATGAAAAAATGTAGCCTGCAGGGTGCCGCTGTCATCAGCAACGCTGAGTATGGCACGGTCAGCGATCTGTCGCAGTTCCAGCACCACGCCCTGCAGGCGCTGCGTGCAGCCTGCTTTTAACCGGGCAATGGGCGTAATTTCGCGGTCGTCAATCCACGATCGCGGTAAATGCATCAGCAATTCACCGATATTACTGACGCTGCGCTGCATCAGCGCCTTCTCCAGCCTGCTGCCAATACCGGGCAGGGATTGCAGCGGCTGGCTGAAGTAGTGGTAAATATTCAGCTGGCGTTTCCTGCAAACAACGGTTGTAAACGACGGTGCATGGCCTCATCCCAGGATTCTATTCCCGGATGAACGCTGACAATATCACCGTGTTTATTGACAACCACAGTCGTCGGCAGTCCGCGTGAGCCCAGCGCATACAATTGCGATGGTGTGGTTTGCAGCAGGGGCACATGCAGGCCAATCTTCTGCATGAACCGGCGCGCATCATCAGCGGATTCGTCAAGGCTGATCGGCAAAACGCGAATATCCGGGTTTTTGCGCAGCCAGGCTGTCATCGCTGGCATTTCACTACGGCAGGGAAAACACCAGGATGCCCAGATATGCAGTACCACGGCTTGTCCTTTCAGTTCCTCTAAAGCGTGGCTGTTGCCATTGGCATCCAGCCATTGAAAATCAGCAGCATGTGCGGCGCTGCCCAGCAGCAGGGCGCAGGCAAAAAACAGGCTGCGAAGTGGTGAACAGATCATGATCAGTCTCTCCTGTATTAAATGTTGAACAGTCGTGCAACAGGCTGTTTTCTTTCATCCGGTATATGCGATGTTACCGCCACTGCTGACGCAGTTGCTCAAGACGGTGGCGGTTGACACCAAAATCAGCGTGACCAACGCGGGATGCTGACCGCCAGTGGATCACGCGGCGCTGCAAGTCCAGCCGGGCCTCCACATCATCGACAAAATGCAGTACGGGCGTTTCGACCGTGGCATGGATATAAATATCACTTCTGGTGCGCTCATCAATATGGCTGCCCGGCATATCCGACAGCAGCTTCGCAAAGCGAAGCCATGCTTTTTCAACAGCTTCATCGTCGGCAATCGCCAGCGGCTCGATGTGATGACTGGCATCATGGCCTTCTTCACTGCAAACGCAATTGGGGCTGGCAGGGCAGGGCATGAGCTGGCCGTGGTGCATGCCCAGCGATGGCGTATGAAACTGTGACCAGGCTATTGCAGCGAGCAGCGACAACCCGATCAATGCCAACAGCCAGAGCAGGGTTTGCAGG
>JALSZZ010000456.1 GCA_027075825.1 Mariprofundaceae bacterium
CCTTCGCCCATGTCACGAAATCCGACTTCCAGACGTTGCACCTGTGTAACCGGCAGCTTTTCCACCTTTTCCAGTGGATAAGGAAGATGCCAGTTCATACCCGGGCCTGTAGTCGTCATATACTGACCAAAGCGTAACACCACGCCCTGTTCATAGGCAGCGACGACATACACGCCACTGAGCAGCCATAGCACAAAACCGACAGCCAGGATTCCCAGCGTTGTGCCTTTGCTGATTTCCCCGCCACCATTGCCATTACCACCGCCAAAGATGTTGCGCAGCATGGCTTGCAGGCGTTTGATGATTTCATCCAGTTCCGGTGGAGGGGGCTGTTTGCCGCCACCGGAGGGGCGATTTCCCCACGGGTTGTTTGAGTTGCCGTTATTTTGGCTCCAGGGCATATCTCCTCCCGAGAAATTGTTTGCAACAGGAACCACTTGCCTCCCGCCGGATGGGTAGCAGACGGCCTGCGGGGTGTTTGACAAGTGGCTCACAGAACTGTTCATGCGAATGCATGGTCAGCATGCAGCATAAAGCGGCGAAGCATAGCAAGCTGATATGCCATTGCACGCAGCAATACGCATGATTGCTGATTTGCAAGTTGACAAGCATGCTCATCCTTCCAACACTTTGACTCTTGCGGAGGGAAATATATGACGCGGCATACCAATCAGAATGGCATCGACTTAATCAAAAAATATGAAGGCCTGCGCACTGAGGCCTATCGTGATGCTGTCGGTATCTGGACGATTGGCTATGGTCATACCGATGGTGTTCAGCAAGGCCAGCATATCTCCGAAGCTGAGGCAGAATCGTTCTTGCGTCAGGATTTGCACCATGCCGAGGCGGCTGTTGAGCGTCTGGTGAACGTGCCGCTGAATGATAATCAGTTTGCCGCGCTGGTGGCTTTTACCTTTAATCTGGGGGCTGGCTCACTGGCGGCCAGTACCTTGTTGCGCAAGCTGAACCAGGGCGATTATGCCTCGGTTCCGGCAGAAATGGAGCGCTGGAGCAAGGTCAAAGACCCTGCCTCAGGTGAATATCAGGTACTCAGTGGTTTACTCAGGCGACGGCAGGCCGAAGGTCGTTTGTTTTCCGCATCCGGCGATTTTGCTGACGATACGACACTGGTTACTTCCGAACAGACTGCGGCCATGGATGTGCCGCTGATTCCGGAGGAATTTCGTTATATCCGTTTTGCAGTGACGGCCCGTTCCGGCCTGAAGCTGCGTGAAGCGCCATCGCCGCAGGCCCGTGTGCTTGATGTGCTTGCTTACGATACCCTGCTGTATATCGGGCAGCATGTCGGCATCTGGGTAGCCGTGGATCTTGATGGCGATGGCCATGTTAATGGCTGGGTGGCTGAAGACTATCTGGAGCCTGTTTTGCGGTGAGTACGATGCTGCGCATTTCGCACCTGGCCTGGCCTGTCACGTCGCTCGGCCCGGGACGGCGGGCGGCGATGTGGCTGGCTGGTTGCCCCATGCGTTGCAAGGCCTGCATTACACCGCAGTTGCAGTCTGAAAACAGTGGTTATGCCATTCATCTGGAAACAGCGCTGGCGCGCCTGCTGCAATT
>JALSZZ010000457.1 GCA_027075825.1 Mariprofundaceae bacterium
CATAGATGATGTCGGTTACAATCTATCTGCCCTGAAACGGCTGCTGGCGTTATCGGTTCCGGTGGCTATCTCCGTGCTTCCCGAAGGGCCCTTCGCCGAACAGTCAGCCAGGCTGGCACATCAGTCAGGACAGGTTGTGATGTTACATCTGCCCATGCAGCCCCTCGACCCGTCCCTGCAAATGAGTGAATCATTTCTGCTGGAGGGCATGTCCGAAGAGACACTGCGCGATACTTTCAAGCGCGACATTGATCGTGTGCCTTTTGCCGAAGGTGTTAATAACCATATGGGCTCGCAGCTGACACAGATGGAGGTGCCCATGCAGCAGGTCATGCAGTTATGCCTGGAGCATCGCCTGTTTTTTGTCGATTCGAAAACCAGCAGCAGCAGTGTGGCGGCAACTGTGGCGAAAAGCATGGGGGTAAACTGGGCATCACGACATTTTTTTCTGGATCATATTATGAGTCCTGAAGCGATGAATCATGAATGGGAGCGTGCCCGTTCCTGTGTGAAAAAAGGCCATCGCTGTATTGTCATTGCTCACCCAAGAGCTGCGAGCGTGGCCTTTCTGGAAAACAACCTGACAAAAGAGGACGCGGCGAATATGGTATCGATCAAGCGGTTGTTGAGAGGGGGGGAACTCACAGGCCCGTCATTGCAACAGCGCGGAATATCGGGGGATACGAAATAAACCATGACCGCATTACGTAAATATCTGCTTGCAGGCATCGTTGCACTGGCTCCCATTCTGGTGGTGGTGGCGCTGGTCAACTGGCTGATTTCCATTTCGGATAAGGCAGTGGCACTGATGCCGCCGGTATACCGGCCGGAAGTCCTGTTCGGTATTGATATACCGGGTCTGGGTATTATCCTGGCGTTACTGTTTATCATCATTATCGGTGCCTTGACCACGCATTTTGTAGGCCATCATCTGATGCGGTTGATCGACCGGATCATGGAGCGTATTCCACTGGTTCGTACGGTATACAAGGCGACACGCCAGTTACTGGAAGCAATATTCGGGGACAGTTCAAAAGCTTTCCAGGAAGTGGTTATGGTACCCTTTCCGCACAAAGGCAGCATGGTCATGGGGTTTGTCACCGGAGAAAGCCCGCTCCAGGTTTCCGAAGGTGGTGAGCCGTGTGTTTCCGTGTTTGTACCCTCCACTCCTTTGCCTACCACGGGCTGGTTATTGTTTGTCGAGACTTGCGAGCTGAAACATCTGGATATCAGTGTTGAGGAAGGTATGAAATTGATATTGTCCGGTGGCGCTGTGCCTGCTGCACTGAAAAAGGAATCCATGTGAGCAGGAAGCCGGATGATGCCAAAGGCAAGGTAGAGGATCTCTCGAGGCGGCGTTTCCAGCAGCTGGCGGATGAAAACCGTGAGTTGAAAGCTTATGTTGCCGAAGTGATGCAACGGCTTCGGCAGAATGAACGATTATTCTCACGCATGTTCGAGCTTGAATCGCAGGTATTGAAGTCCACCGACCCGGAAGACCTTTGTTTTACTTTGCTCAGGGCATTGCGTTCAGGCTTTGAGCTGGACTTTGTACGTTTCTGGCTGGATCGCTCCAGT
>JALSZZ010000458.1 GCA_027075825.1 Mariprofundaceae bacterium
CATCTTCATCGCCAAGTCCTGCGTCGATCAGCAACTGCTGCAAATGGGCAATCGGATCGCGTCCCTTACGCCATTCTTCCACTTCGTCACGGGTGCGATAGGTCGCCGGATCCGACATGGAGTGACCGCGATAACGGTAAGTGATGGCCTCAACAATAATTGGTCCTTCGCCGGAACGTGCATGAGCGATGGCCTCGCCCATTTTTTGCTCAACTTCCAGCACATTCATACCATCAATCGCCATACCCGGCACTTTGAAACTGATGCCGCGCTTATACAAACTGGTTTCGGCTGAGGCGCGGGCCAGTGAGGTTCCCATGGCGTACTGGTTGTTTTCCACGACAAACACAACAGGTAATTTCCATAACGCCGCCATGTTGAATGACTCATAAACAGCGCCCTGGTTAATGCCGCCATCACCCATCACACACAGCGTCACGCGGCCATCTTCCTTGTACCAGCTTGAAAAGCCAAAACCCAGGCCGATGGGCACCTGTTCGCCAACAATGCCATTGCCGCCGGCAAAGTTACGGGCGGCATCAAACATGTGCATGGAGCCGCCCTTGCCTTTAACGATACCGCCCTTGCGGCCAAGTAATTCAGCCATCACTGCCGTCGGATCAGAACCGCGCGCCAACGCGTGACCATGATCCCGGTAACTGGTCATCAGATAATCGTCCGGGTGGGCAGCCTGTTGCATGCCGACGCAAACGGCTTCCTGACCATTGCATAAATGGCAAAAACCACCAATTTTTTTCAGCCCGTAAAGCTGACCAGCTTTTTCTTCAAAACGACGGATATAAAGCATGCTGTCATGCATGGCATGCAAAACCTGGGCATCATAACTGGTTCCCTGATACACAAGAGAGCCGGACGCTGGTGGCGTAGCAGACATGGAGCCTCCAAAACAAAAAATTAAACAACGCATTGCCCGTAGCGCGGGCTTTTCAGACGACTGCCTGAAAACGGAATCGCAGACCTGCTGCGAAATCTGTCGCTACGGCTTTTCTTCCTGGCAAGCCGCCTGGCACAGGGGCGCGCAAAAAGACAAAGGCAACCACCTGCAAGATGATTGCCTCTTCGCCGCGAACTCTGCCGTCACAAAAGCTTGTCAGCAACCGCGATGGTTTTCCGGTAATGCGATCAGACAGCCACCGGTTTCATGTCAGGAGTCTGTCGGACTTTGACAAATTTACTGTGAAAAACCGGATATTGGCCAGATATTCGCCCTGCTTTTGTTCAATAGCGCCGCTACTTACCGCCAACAGGTCGTATATCTGGATCAATCCCGCTATTTCTCGTGACGATTGCCAACGTCCGACAGACTCCCGGGGATGTGCGCCAGGTAACTCTGTGTTCAGGTGGTGTTGCCAGGACGCAACGCCAGTGCCCGGATGACCTCGTGGCGACTGATCAGGCCAACAACACAATCACCATCGACCACTGGCAGATGATGAATATTGTCATCGCTCATCAGGCGCGCAATATCATCAAGGGTATCATCGGGTTCGACAACAGTGATTTCCCTGACCATCAGATCAGCAGCCTGCAAGGCTTGCAGGCGTTGCAGTTC
>JALSZZ010000459.1 GCA_027075825.1 Mariprofundaceae bacterium
CTGCGCAAGAAAAAACGCAAACCGGAAGATGTCAGCGCCACTGAATTCCGTCGCCTGTGTCGCGAATATGCGCAGACGCAGATTGACCTGCAACGCGAAGATTTCAAACGTCTGGGCATTACCGGTGACTGGGATCATCCCTATATTACCATGGACTATGCCTTTGAGGCCAATACGGTGCGTGAAACTGGCCGTTTTCTGGCCAATGGCGGGCTGTATCGTGGAGCCAAGCCCGTGCACTGGTGTCCTTCCTGTCATACGGCGCTGGCCGAGGCAGAAGTCGAATATGCCGATCATCGCTCGCATGCCGTGTTTGTGACCTTTGCTGCTGCCACTCCGATGGATGATGTGTTGCCAGCCGACATCAGTGGTCGGGTGCTGGCGGTCATCTGGACGACGACACCGTGGACCCTGCCCGCCAATCAGGCCATTGCCCTGGGTGAGCACATGGCATATGTGGCCGTTCGCATCACCCAGGCGGGCACCACACCGCTGCATGCTGGCGATGTGTTGCTGCTGGCCGATGGCTTGTATGAAGAGGTGTTGCAGCAGCTTGACATGCAGGGTGAAGTGATCCAGCGGCTGTCGGCAGCCGCGCTGGAACACCGGCGTTTCCACCACCCTTGGCTGGATCTTGAAGTACCGGTGATTCTCGGCGATCACGTTACGCTGGATGCCGGTACCGGCTGCGTTCATACAGCGCCAGGCCATGGTCAGGAAGACTATGTGGTGGGTATGAAATATGGTCTGCCCGTTTTCAATCCGGTGGATGATCGCGGCGTTTTTGCGACAGACACACCGCTGGTTGCGGGTTTGCATGTCAGCAAGGCCAATGAGGTGGTGATTGCGCATTTGCGTGAGCGGGGTGCCTTGCTGGCACACGGCGAAATTGATCATGCCTATCCGCATTGCTGGCGATGCCACAAGCCTTTGATTTTCCGTGCCACACCGCAGTGGTTTATTTCCATGGATACCAATGAACTACGCCAAAAGGCGCTGGCCGCTATTGAACAAACCAGCTTTACGCCCGACTGGGGACGCAACCGCTTGCAAGGCATGATCGAACAGCGTCCTGACTGGTGTGTGTCCCGGCAGCGCAACTGGGGTGTGCCGATTACCGTGATTTCCTGTAAGCAATGTCATTCACATGCTGTCACCACACCGGAAGTCATTGAGAAGGTGGCAACGGCGGTAGAGAAGCACGGCGCAGATATCTGGTTCAGCGCGCCGCTGACTGATTTCGTATCGCCGGGCACCTGTTGCCCGGATTGTGGCAGCGATGAATTCCACATGGAAACCGATATTCTGGATGTCTGGTTCGACTCAGGCTCCACCCACGCCTGCGTTCTGGAACAACGCCCGGAATTGGCTTCACCTGCTGATTTGTATCTGGAAGGCTCGGATCAGCACCGAGGCTGGTTTCAGTCTTCATTGCTGGAAGCAGTGGGAACGCGGGGGAACGCGCCTTACAAGGGCGTGCTGACCCACGGCTTTGTCGTCGATGGTAAGGGCAATAAGATGTCCAAATCGCGGGGCAATGTGATAGCGCCGCAAAAAATCGTCGGCCAGT
>JALSZZ010000460.1 GCA_027075825.1 Mariprofundaceae bacterium
AGATATGGAGGTGCAATGGACGCTGCAATGGATGACTGGCCAGCAAGGCGAATTTGCCGGGTTGAATACGATCAGTTTGTTGCGCTGGCAGTGGTTTTTTTAGGGGGCTGATTATAAGTCCTATAGGTCCTATGGGACTTATGGGACTTATAAAAAGGGGGCGGTAAACCGCCCCCTTTGCTGTTAAAGCATTACTGCTTTTTCTGGTTGTCGGAGCCTTTTTCGCCTCCGCCAGCAGCGCCTTTGCTGCCAGTATCACCAGCAGTCGTGTCAACAACTTCTGTGCCATCAGTTGTTGTGCCACCAGCAGTCGTGTCAACAACTTCTGTGCCATCAGTTGTTGTGCCACCAGCAGTCGTGTCAACAACTTCTGTGCCACCAGTTGTTGTACCACCAGCAGTCGTGTCAACAACTTCTGTGCCACCAGTTGTTGTGCCACCAGTTGTTGTGCCACCAGTTGTTGTGCCACCAGTTGTTGTGCCGCCACCAGCCGCCGGAGCACTCGGAGCTATTGATGGCGCTGGCGGCGTAGTTAATGCCGGCACTGGCGGTGCAACAATTGTTGAGCTTCCTCCCAGACTGCCACCACCAAGGCCGCCAACAGCAGAAGCCCCGGCAATGGCCAGTGAGCTTCCGGCTACGCTCATGGCAGCCAGCATGATCAGATTTCTTACTTGTTTACCCTTCATTTCCAATCTCCCTAGAAATAAGCGTAGCCCAGAGAGCCGATAAAGCGCGCCTTGGGCTGATTATGTTTCAACAAATCCACTGCACCAAGGTTGAGTACAATGGGGTAATCGTGCAATGGCACCAGTGACAAACCTGCATTCAGATCCTTACCCGTCCAGCTGGCCACAATAGCAGCCTGGGGATGAAAGTGGAAGCCAATACTGGCAAAGCCACCAACTTTGTTGGCATTGATGCCTGGTGTATATGCATCAAATACGGTGCTCTGGAAGCGACCGCTACCAACACCGCCAGAAAGAATCAGGTAATAGGGATGATAGGGATTATCCGGTTGCAGGGCGAATACCTTGCTTAGTGCCATATACACATTGGGCTTGATGTTTGGGCCTTTTGTTGCTGTACCCCAGGTACCCAGGTTTTCCGAACCAATGGCAATCGCTGCATTACCAGGCAGCCAGCGGTGCATGGCTACGTTGACGGCACCACTGTCGCCAAACTTTGTTTTCAGGCTGATGATGGAGACTGTTGTTTCCAGACCGACATATTTTTCCGGGTCACCAAGACCAAAACCCACTGACATCGAACCATCAGTGCGACGTGTATTACCCACGCCATCCGTACCGGCAATACCGGCAAATGCCTGGCCCCATTTGGCACCAAAGCCCACAGGTGTACCCAGTGAAGCGCCAGGCGAAATAGCCGGGCGGTCAATAAACTGCACGGCAGTTGCCGACTGCATCTGTTGTGCTGAGGCTGTGCCTGCCATGGTTAGCAGTGCGGCAGCAGTCAGCAGACAGCGCCATTTGTGTGATTTCATTCCATCCTCCTGAGTCTGATAATATGGCAGTGACTGCCTGGTGATAAAATACCGGCGTAACATATGTGTTTCGCATCACAAAAACAAGAGGTAAAGAAAAAATAAACAGCAGAGTGTAGCATTATGTGCCATTTCAGGGCAGGGGAGTGCGCGAGATGATGTCGCTGATGACATCATCTGTGCGCTCGCCACGGGCTTCTGCTTCGTAATTGAGAATCAGGCGGTGACGCAGGACATCGTGGGCGATGGCGTGGATGTCTTCCGGAGAGACGTAATCGCGTCCGGCCAGCCAGGCATGAGCGCGGGCACAGCGATCCAGAGCGATGGTGGCACGGGGGCTGGCACCGTATTGCAGGGCGGCTGCCACTTCGCCGTCGTTGTGGTGACGGGTGGCGACGACCAGTTGCACCATGTATTGTTCCAGCTGTTCGCTGACAGGCAGTGCCAGCACGGCCTGCCGGGCTTGTAGTATGTTGTTGATGCCGATTCTGTGCGGCGGTGCCGTGTCAGATCGCTGTGCTGCTGCTTCCTGTCGAGTCAGGCGCAGAATCCTGAGTTCATCATCGGCGCTAGGGTAGTCCACCATGACGTGAAGAAGAAAGCGGTCAAGCTGGGCTTCCGGCAGAGGGTAGGTGCCTTCCTGTTCAAGGGGGTTCTGGGTAGCCATGACCAGAAACAACTCGCCCAGCGGATAACTATTGGAGCCAACAGTGATTTGATGTTCGGCCATGGCCTCAAGCAGGGCTGACTGCACTTTGGCCGGCGCGCGGTTGATTTCATCGGCCAGAATGATGTTGTGGAACAGTGGTCCCCGTTCGAAGTGGAAGCTGCCATCCTGCTGGCGATAGATTTCCGTGCCTGTCAAATCTCCGGGCAACAGATCGGGGGTGAACTGGATGCGCTGGAAAGTGCCGTCAATGCCCTGGCTTAAGGTGTTGATGGCGCGGGTTTTGGCAAGCCCGGGCGCACCTTCGACCAGCAGATGGCCTTCGGCCAGCAAGGCAATCATCATGCGGTTGATCAGTGATTGCTGACCGATCATGTGCTGGCTGACCCAGGCTTCGAGCTGGCAAAATAATTGCCGGATGTCTGTACTCACTCTGGCTGCTCCTTGCATTGCCGGATGATTTGTTGACGAGTGGCTGCAGGGAGTTTCTGCGGTGGTTCTGCTTCATGTGTTTTGCGTAGTGTTACATGCAATAGCCGTAATGCAGCGGTGTAATGGCGGCAGGAGCTACAGATAAGGCAGTGGATGTTCAGGCGAAGTGACTCATTCAGGCTTAAGCGTCGTTCGAGTTTATCTGAGGCCAGGCGGCTGGCTTGTTGGCAAAAATGGTTCATGAGGACGCTCCGAATCCGTGTGATTGCAGGCAATGGCGCAGCGCCAGGCGGGCTCTGTGCATAAGTACATGCAGATTGGTCGTCGATATATCATATTGCTTACAGATTTCTTCGCTGTCATCACCATTTATTTCCCGGAGAATAAAGACAAGACGCTGGCGAGCGGGAAGGTGGCTCAGACAATCGTCCAGCGCCAGGCGAAAATCCTTGTCATGAGCGAGGCGATCGGGGCTGTCGTGCCATGCCCGTTGTGGTTCCCGCCAGCTGTGATCATCCTGAAACCAGGGAGACGCAGGGTCATCATCCAGTGCCGTTTCAAGTTTTCGTCGGCGAATTTGCTGCCGGATATGGTCGGTGATTTTGTGTTTGAGAATGCCGGTCAGCCAGGTCTTGCGGCTGGCCTCACCTTTGAAGCTTTGCCGTCCTTTCCAGGCAGCGAGGAATGTCTCCTGCACCAGATCAGCGGCGATGTCGCGATCCTGAACCCGGGAGATGGCATAGCGAAAAAGAAAGTCTCCCCATGCAGAAACCCATGCTTCCACATTTGCGTTGTTTGCCACGATTAAGGAATAAATCAGCCGCGTGGAATGAACTTGGAGGGGTTGAGAAGTTTGCCGAAACGGTAAACTTCAAAATGCAGATGAGGGCCGGTTGATCGCCCTGAAGAGCCAATGCGACCAATCATTTGTCCGTCTTTGACCTCATCGCCAGGTTTCACCACAATACTGGAGAGATGGGCGTAGCGGGTGCGGTAGCCGTAGCCGTGTTCGACTTCAATCATATAGCCATAGTCACGATGGCGTTCAGCATAGACCACGACACCACGGCTGGCTGCCAATACGGGAGCGCCATAACGATTGGCAATATCAACGCCTTTGTGGAAGCTGCGTTTGCCAGTAAAGGGGTCATTGCGCAGACCGAAGTGAGAGCTGAGTGAGCCACCTTCGGAGGGCCACGCATGGGGACGGGCCAGAGAGATGTCACGGCTGTCCTGAAGCACCATGTCGATGACAGCGAGCTGGGCATCCAGTCGGGAGAGGCGGCTGCCGGTGGCGTTGATTTCTTCATCCAGCGCCAGACGCAGGTCAGTGGCGCTTTGTGGCAGGGCAACGGCAGCGCCACCAACGGCGGGCTCAACACCAAAGTCGAATTCTTCACGATCCAGACTGGCCGTCGTAACAAGGCGTTCACCCAGTGAATCAAGGCGCACCAGTCTTGCCTGTAGCTGCCCGAGATGGCGGGCATACACACGCATTTTCTGGCGTTCGGCATCAAGCATGGCCTGTAGTCGTTTTTGCTCCAGCAAAGCTTGCTGTTGCTGCAGGGCGAGTTGATAATTGGCATGCTCAAGACGCGACTGGGTCAGACTGTTCTGATGCGCTGACCAGCCTCCCCAGGCAGCAAGCATCAGCAGCAAAACAGCAGCGGTAATCGCCAGACGGATCCACAGCTTACGGATCGACAGTCGCCTGACTGGCCCCGTATCCGAGACCACCATCAACGATATATGACTCAAAAAATCACTCCTTCGGAGCTATGCCCCGACCTTCTCCCGGATTCCCACACGGTCAGCCCCCTCCCAAGGGAAGGACGATTTCTAGTGGCTTCCGGTGGTTGCGTCAAGCCTCGGTCAGCAGCCACAGCCATGCAGGGAGTGAGATCAATGAGGCAAGCGTGGAGGTGGTGATGGCTTCGGCGTACACAACGGTGTTGAGTTTGAAGCGATCACAGATGACCAGTCCCAGCACCATGGTGGGCATAGCGGCCTCAATGACAACGGGGTTCAGCGTGTTAATATCCAGGCTTAACATGCTTGCCAGCCACCAGGCCAATGACGGCATAAGTATAAGCTGGGCAAGCAACACGGGCATGAGCAGGGGGAGTTGTCTGAACCAGTTGCGCTGCCATTGCAACGCCATGCCGACGGCTAGCAGCATAAGGGGGATGACGGCTTGTCCCAGTAGTTGCAGGCTGTGTTCCAGCACAGCAGGCAGGGGAATGTGGAGGGCACCAGAGAGCAAGCCAAGCGCAGCAGCCCACAAAGCGGGTACCCGAACAAGTTCCTTGATGGCGGCTTTCACGCTGCTTTGGCCATGGCCATAGTGACTGGCAAGTAATACGCCAGCAGAAAATAATAAGGGCGTGGCTGCCAGCAAGTCGAACTGAATGGCGATTATGCCGGCCTGTTCGCCAAACATCCCCGTGAGTACGGGCAGCCCGATATAAGTGAAGTTGCCAAACGAAGCGGCCAGCAACAAGGCTCCGAGGGTGCCTGCCGAACAATGAAAGGCAGGAATAAAACGGTAAGCCAGCCAGGCAAAAGCAGCCGAAGCGAGTATGCACAAGGCGGCCAGCGCCGGGATGCGGAAGGTGTTGCTGTCAATGCCGGCCTGCCAGAGCATGTGCAGCACCAGGGCAGGTAAAAACCACAGGTAAACGCTGCGGGTGAGTGCCTGGCGATGGCTTTCGGCGGCGCTCTCCGAGCCCAGCAGGCATCGCCATACAACGCCGATGACAATCAGCAAGGCCATGCTGGCGAGATAGGTCAGCATGGCGTGGTCATGAGGCAAAAGGGCAAAAGCTGTTGGTGTGCTGTGCGTTCAGAAGGGTTCAGAAGCGTTCAGCGATATGAAGAATATCCTGCGATGCTTTGGCTGATATTTCCGAGGCATGGCGGATGGCCTCCAGTACGGAAGCATCAATGGCAGATTCAATCATCAGTTCCAGCGCGGCGAGTTGCTCATTGCCAATCGTCTGGCAGCATTCCTCGCCAATCTGCTGGCGAAAACGCCGGACAATTTGTGCAGCATGCTTGCTTTCGTTCATCGTCCTGTCTCCTCAATATGCAGTATATCTGTGACCAGATGGTGCTCGCCTTTCTCATAAACCTGTGATGCACTGCCCACGATCAGCGGATCCGGGGGACAGGCGATGGTTTCGTTCTTGTCAGGGTAATCCATCCGCGACAGGAAATGACGCATGCAGTTGATGCGGGCACGCTTCTTGTCGTCTGATTTAATCACCGTCCAGGGCGCATCATTGGTATCGGTGTAGAAAAACATGGCTTCCTTGGCCGCCGTGTAGTCATCCCATTTATCCAGGCTGGCGAGATCAACAGGGGAAAGCTTCCATTGCTTGAGCGGATCCACCTTGCGTGACTGAAAGCGACGAAATTGCTCCTCGCGGGAAACAGAAAACCAGTATTTGTAAAGAATGATGCCATCATTGGTCAGCATGCGCTCCAGTTGCGGGCACTGGCGCATGAACTCCAGGTATTGCCGGGCTGAGCAAAAGCCCATGACGCGCTCAACACCGGCCCTGTTGTACCACGAACGATCAAAGAGCACCATTTCACCGGCAGCAGGAAGATGCCCGATATAGCGCTGAAAATACCACTGGCCCATTTCGCGCTCACTGGGTTTCTCCAGTGCCACGACTCTTGCATGGCGAGGGTTGAGATGCTCCATGAAACGCTTGATGGTGCCACCCTTGCCCGCAGCGTCCCGCCCCTCAAACAGCATCAGCACACGCATGCCCTGCT
>JALSZZ010000461.1 GCA_027075825.1 Mariprofundaceae bacterium
GGATCAACTGTATATGTTATGATGCCGGTCTCAGAATCCACTGTGGATTCCACACTGTCTATATAACGTATGCTCTCTCCCACTGTGAGCATGGCGGGCTGGCCATTGAGCAAGGCAAGTTTTGGATTTGAAAGGACCTTTACCTTACCGTATTCATTAAGGGCGGTTAAAAAGATATCGAAATTCTTGCCGGCCATATCCACCCTGCTTATAAACTTAATGGCTTTTGTGGGATATATCTGCCCTCCATTGCCAAAGACCACATTAAAGTTGAACCGTGAATCCTTAAAAAGATTGGTCCAGTCCACACCAAGGGAATGGGTCTTTTCAAGCCTGATCTCGATTATCTTGGCCTCTATCATCACCTGTTTTGAAAGCTCCCTCCTGATGGTATGGATGTATGACTCTACCTGTTCAAGTATTGACCTGGGGGCAGTTACCGTGATGATCCCAAGGGGTTTGTCAATAGTATAGAAAAATCCCTCTCTGCTTCTCGCTGAGGCGGTCGTGTTCTGCCTCTGGGCCTGATCCTGCCTGTTGCCCTGCCCTGATCTTGATATACCCTCTGCAGCAAAGGCCCTGTCCACACAAAGGGCCTGTTGCGCAGGCCGTGATGGAAACTGACGCTTGCACCGTTCCCTTATCTCCATCTCCCGGTCCTGCGAGACTTCACTGGCAGTGACCGTAGGGGCCTGCACTGTGGCAAGATTCAATATCTTATCGAGATTGTTCTGTATGGTCTGCCAAATGTCAAACTGGGCACCATTGTGGGTCAGGGAGACAGTTCCCTGCATACCCTGGGCCTGACTGCCCAGAAGGTCACCTCCAACACTGGAGCTGTAGGTGCTGGAGAGAAATGGCGCGGGGACATAGAATTTCTCTGTATCTTTATAACCAATGACAATGGTATTTGCCTTTACACGGTAAAAATAGTCCTGTTGCCTCAAAATATTGTCGAGGGAATCCCAGAAATCGTCATTTGCCCTGATATGCACCTCTACAGGCGCCTCTTTATCCACATCGCTATTGAAGCTTATGCCAAAACCCTTGAGTTCTGCCAGCTTCTTCAATACAATCCTTAAAGGGACAGGCCTATTAGAAGAAATGTCTGCCCCCACCTTAAGGGGAGGAAGCCCTTCCCTGGCCTCTCCAAGGGAGACATCTTTTATCGTGTATGAAGGGGACCATTCCACCCGGGAAATGCCCTGTGCATGGTTATTCTGCCTGGCACTATCCTGCTTTGCCTTATGAGCAGGCGGCATCTTTTTAGGCGTCGTGGAGGACAGCCCCTGAGAAACTCCTGAATCCATCCCTCGATGACTGCTGGATGCACACCCCCCAAGCCCTGCCAACAATATGACTGAGAAAAGGATTGAAAAGAATATCGAGTACATGGCAACTCCCGTAAATTATTGCTGCTCTTTCTTATGTGCCTTGCCCGTAAGCTCTTTTAGCCTCGAGCGGGCAAAGTCTTTAAGGGAGGGAGAGATGTCTGCCCCCCCATTTATAATCGTAATATACTGGGTTATGGCCTTCTGTTCTTCACCCAGGGCCTCTAAGTCTCTGG
>JALSZZ010000462.1 GCA_027075825.1 Mariprofundaceae bacterium
CCAACGCGGGTCATGTAAGCCTTGGCTACGCCAATCACTTCTTCCACGGCATTCGGGCCAACGCCCAGACCGGCGAGCGCTGCGCCAGCAACGGTGTTGGACGATGTCACAAAAGGATAGGTGCCATGATCAATATCCAGCATGGTGCCTTGCGCACCTTCATACAGAATGCTGGCGCCAGCTCGACGTTGCTGATGCAACAGCATGGGTACATCAGCCGCCAGCGGCAATACATGCTGCCGTGCCAGCGCCAGCGCTTCTTCTACCGTTTCGCGGGAGACCGGCTCGGCATTCAGGTATTCTGTCAGCATAAAATTGACCAGCTTAAGGTTGCGTGTCAGACGTTCATCCAGATCGCTGCTGTTCAAATCGCACAGACGAATACCACGACGACAGGCCTTATCTTCATAGCAAGGCCCAATGCCGCGCCCGGTGGTGCCAATGCGGCCTGCACCGCGTGCCACTTCACGTGCTGCATCCAGCGCCCGGTGGTACGGCAGAATAAGCTGACAACGGTCAGAAACGCGCAGACGCTCCGCCACCGGCACGCCGGAGCCTTCCAGCAGGCGAATTTCATCGCGCAATTCCACTGCATCCAGCACCGTGCCGTTACCAATCAGGCACAGGGTGTTATCATGCAGAATACCTGAGGGGATATGATGCAATACGGTCTTCTGATCGCCAATAATCAGTGTGTGGCCTGCATTTGGCCCACCCTGAAAGCGTGCCACCACATCAGCTTCAGGAGCCAGCAGGTCAACAATCTTGCCCTTGCCTTCATCTCCCCACTGGATGCCGATGGTAATCGTGTTTTTCATAAATCTTCCCCGCCTTTATTCCGTTGCCTCAATGACACGATGCATCACTTTCAGTGTGCATGCGTTAAGCGGCAACATGCTGCACCCAGCGTTGCAAATCAAACGAAAAGCCAATCGCAGGCATGGCACGTCCGTGCGCTGCCATCATCTCATCATAACGCCCGCCACACAGCACGGCGCTATGCGTATGAGGCGCGTAACCCCTGAACATCAGACCGCTATGATAGAGAAAGTGCGGCATCAGCGCCGCATCAACAAGAATAGTCACATCCTCGCCAAGCAGTTCGCCCGCTGTTTCTGCCAGTTGCAACAAATGCTTTGCAGCAGCAGCGAAATCTGGCCCGAAAGCATCGGCATGCTGTTGCAGCCATGCCTGATCCGCCTGCATGCCGGCAATATCGAGCAGTGCCTGCGCCCGCTTCTTATCCAGTTGATCATCCGCCAGCAGCAATTGCACATCATCAGCAGAGCGACGCTGCAATACTTCCACCCAGTCGGCAAAACCATGCTGACTACCCGCGCATAATGCCTGCACGATACCCACATGGCCAATTTGCAATACAGGATCGGCAAAGCCCGCCGCCAGCATACTCAGGGCAGCCAGATGCAGGACATCCAGATCACAGCGTTCACTGCGATCCCCCAGGCACTCAACACCTGTCTGCCATTGTTGTCTGCGACCATCAAAATGATCGCCCCGTGCCTGTACTACCGGCCCGGAATAGCACAATTTTAACTGTGCCTCACG
>JALSZZ010000463.1 GCA_027075825.1 Mariprofundaceae bacterium
CGATCCGCAACATCCGGGGCATTCACCACCTTGCTCAGGTATTTCCCCGCCTTCTTGTATTTGTGCTGCTCCAGCCAGTAGTCACCCATAAAGTAATTGGCATCCATATTATCAGGTGCGATTTCCAAGCCTTTTTTGAGGTATGCCTCAGCCTTGTCGTCATCACCAAAACCAATAGGCCAGCCAGGCACCATATAATAAAAGCTGCCAAGTGTGGTATAAATCGCGCCATCTAACGCCGTCGGGTTGATTTTTTCAGCCGCCAGCAACAAATCCCGTGCTTCTTCCATTAACGATAAAGCACCAAGCCCGCCTTTGGCACCGGCATAGGTGGATTTAATGATAGCCTCCCAGATCATTGGCTCCGCTTTGCCAGCATTGGCCTGCGTAAAAGCATGCGCGCGCGCGGCGAGGGCGGCAAACGCTTTCTCCTTGTCATCCTCTGCCGTCTGATAATTCACTTTCGCCCAGTCATGCATCAGGGAAGCCAGGGTTTCTTCCCCTGCCTGAGCGCTGGTGAACGCCGCGCATAACACGCAGCACGACAACAGCAAACCTTGCATCATTGTTTTCATGTTTCAGCCTCTCAGAAGTTCATTTGCAGGTTGATAAGGAAGGCGTTGACATCCAGCCCCTGAAAACTGATGTTTTTCACTGCGCCATCTGCATTGGTGGCAAAACGCACCCACTCCAGCCCCAGCAAGGTATTGTAATTCAGAAAAAGCTCACCACCAGCGCCGAATGCCAGTCCTGCTTTGGTTTTGCTCTGCTGCCGTCCGGCGGCTGAGGTAAAGGAAGCCTTCATCATCGTTACACCGGCAAGGGCGTAAATATTGGCATTGCCGCTCACATCAAATTTGGGCTTGGCCAGCAATGAAGTCATCCAGTCCACTTTCGAGCTCTCGCCAGCGCTGCTCACGCTCTGCGTCGCGCCCACGCGCGCCTCCACTGACAACAACGGGCCGAACTCGACACCACCGTAAAGATTGCCGCCCAGCGCGGTTTTTTTATTAGCACCAGGGTCAAGTTCCACAAGCCCAAGTCCGACACCGGCATACCCGCCCTGCGCCTGTGCCGGAACGGCCAGACACATCGCGCTCAGGCACGCTGCCAGGATGACCTTCAAATATTTCTTCATGTGTTTCTCCCTTGTTTTGCATAGATCTTTGCTTTCGCGTTCTGCTCCACCAGCGCGCCATCAACCACCCCCGGCAGCACCGCATTCAGGCGAGCAAAAAAGGACTCGGGGAAGCCAATATACGCTTCTTTCTTCTCTGCTTCCATAATGGCAAAAATCTTTTCAGCTACGTCTTCCGGCTCATCCATGTTCATGCCCGTAGCTTCACCCATTTGCATCACGGCATCCGAGTTGATTGGTGTGCGCACGGCACGCGGCGCAATATACGTAACCTTCACGCCAGTGTCATGCAGTTCACGGCGCAAGGCCTGAGAAAAGCCGCGCAAACCAAACTTGCTGGCAGAATACGTGGTAAACCAGGCAAAGCCAATACTGCCAAAAACCGAGCCAATATTAACGATATGGCCAGATTTTCGCTTGATCAT
>JALSZZ010000464.1 GCA_027075825.1 Mariprofundaceae bacterium
TGTTGTATCTTCACCTGCATCTTGGCGGCATGAATGGCGATTGCCTGGGGGCAGGTATTGAATGGTGTGAGCTACTGATGCTGCTTGGCGCTTGCCTGATCGGTCGGTAATATACCCTGCCGACGGGCAAGGCGAACCACATAGCAGCCAATAATCGTGTAAACCAGTATAAAAGGCAGAAACATCAGGGCGCGCGCGCCGCCATCAATATGCACCATCAACATCGCCGCCAGCCCTTGCAGCATGGCAGCGATTGCATACCACAGGGTGACGCGACCGTGGCTATGGCCTGATTGCACCAATAGCTGATAAATATGCGTGCGATGTGCTTGCGCCGGATGTTCCCCGTTGAGTATGCGGCGTGCCATGGTGAACATGGTATCGAAAATAAAATGCAGCAGCAGCAGCGGCATGACCAGAAATGAGGTGTGTGAAGCATCATAGCGAGCGGCAATAATCGCCATACAGCCCAGGGTGAAGCCAAGAAAGGTGCTGCCAATATCGCCCATGAAAATTTTGGCCGGTGGTCGGTTCCACAACAAAAAACCAGCGCTGCCCGCCAGAATGGTATAGCTGGCCAGATAAACAAAGCTACTGCCTTGCCAGAAGGTGATAATGGCAAAAAAGGCGCTGACAATGATGGCTGTGGAGGCTGCCAGACCATCAATCCCGTCCATGAAGTTATAGGCATTGGTCAGCCCCAGCAGCCATAAAAACGTCAGTGCATAGCCCGCCAGACCAAGCTCGGTCAGGCCCAGCCAGGGCAATGCCAGCTGATCAAGCACAACACCTGAGAGCATGACTGCGATGATGGCCACACAATGCAATAACAGTTTCACCTGAAAGCGGTAATTATGGAGATCATCCAGAAAAGATAGCAAGGCGATACTGTAAGCGGCCAGCAAAAAGCCGATAAAATAAACCTGCGATAATTGTACCCGGTCGCCAATGCCGGCAATCATCAGCAGCCCCAGCAAAAAGGCCAGCACAATGGCCAGGCCACCGCCGCGGGGCGTGGGCTGTTCATGGGATGAGCGCTCGTTGGGAATATCGAGAAATGCCGTGTGATGCACCATCCACCGCGTTACCGACCAGGCCAGCAGAAACAGCAGTCCGGCAAACAGCACATGGGATAAAAAGGCCTCAGCCGTCATGCAAGAATGACATTATCACGAATGCCGCTGAAACACACCAATATTGCGCAAACGTTGCTGCCGCTGCTCAAGCAGTGTCGGCAACGGCATCTCCAGCAGCTCTTCCAGGGCCGGATGCAGCACCGCTTCCATCATTGCTGCCGCTGTTGTCAGATCGCGGTGCGCGCCCTGCTTTGGCTCGGGGATCACGGCATCAATAAGTTGAAGTTCCTGCAGATCCTTCACGGTTGGTTTAAGCGCCTCAGCAGCCTGTTCGGCATAGGCACGATCGCGCCACAGGATGGCAGCACAACCTTCCGGCGAAATCACCGAATAGGTGGTAAACTCCTGCATGAACAAACGATCGCCCACACCAAGGGCCAGCGCGCCACCGGAGCCGCCTTCGCCGATCACCGTACACATGACAGG
>JALSZZ010000465.1 GCA_027075825.1 Mariprofundaceae bacterium
GCCTGGGCGGTGGATAGCTACCGTTTTCTGCATGTAACCATTGATACGCCGTGGGCAATTTTTGTGTTTTTGTTTTTTCTGGTGTTTGCTCCCATGATTCTGATGGTGGTGCTGTACTGGAAGCATCTGCTCTCGGAACGCAAAAAGGATAAAGAAGGCGAGGCAGAGCAATAATGCTGCGCCTGATCATGTTTTTGCTTGCCATAACCTGCACAGCACCTGTGTTGGCTGCACAGCCTGCTTCTCAGGGGCAGGGAGATGCGGCGCTGATGGAGCAGTTTGAGCAGAGCAATGACGTTGCCCCTGAACGTGCGATCAGCACCCAACGCAAGCATGAGATTTTGTTTCTCATGGGTGCCGGGTTGCTGATCCTGCTGCTGTTGACGGCTGGTCTGGGACTGGCCATGGGCATCTGGGAAAAAGATGTTTTTACCTGGCATATGCTGTTTGCCGGGCTGACGCTGACGCTGGCGATTGTGCATGCGGTGGTGTCGTTTGTCTGGTTTTATCCAGATTAACTAATTACGAATTACGAATTACGAATTACGTAAGTCGTAATTTGCAATTCGTAATTCTTTCTGAGGGATTTATGCCTGTAGATATTTTTATGACGCAGCTTTCGCCGACAATGACCGAGGGCAAGATTGGCCGCTGGCTGAAGACTGAGGGCGAATCCGTTGAATCCGGTGAAGTCATGGCCGAAGTCGAAACGGATAAAGCGACGATGGAGCTTGAAGCCATTGATGATGGGGTGATGCATAAAATCCTTGCACCTGAAGGCGCGGTCGTACCGGTGGGCACAGTGATTGCCATTGTCGCTGAGGAAGGCGAAAGCGTGCCAGATGATTACCAGCCGGATGCGGCTGCTGATCATAATGATGCAAACACGCCGGTGACGACAGAAGCGGCAGCAGAAGCCCTCAGTGAGATGGTGCAAACAGCACCCGCAGCAGCGGATGATGAGGAACTTCAGCTTAAACCGGCAGGCATATTCAATGCCGATGGCGATTATGATGTGGTGGTGATTGGCGCTGGCCCCGGCGGTTATGTGGCGGCTATCCGGGCAGCGCAACTGGGGTTGAAAACAGCATGTATCGAATCCACCCACTTAGGCGGCATTTGCCTGAACTGGGGCTGCATTCCGACCAAGGCGCTGTTGCGCACAGCGGAGCTGGTGCAGGTGATTCGTGGTCATGGCGATGAACTCGGTCTTGGTGTTCAGGGCATGGCACCGCAGATCGATGTGGCCGTGGCTCGTTCACGCAAGATTTCCGACAAGCTAAACAAGGGCATCAGTTTTCTCTTCCGCAAAAACAAGGTCACGCATATTGAAGGCACGGCGCGCTTTGAGCCTGGTAACCGGCTGATGGTGGATGATGCGGATGGCAATACGAAACAGGTGACGGCCAAACATGTGATTATCGCCACCGGCGCCAGGGCACGCGCCTTCCCCGGCATGGAAGTCGATGACGAGGTGGTGATTACCTACAAGCAGGCGCTGATTCCCAAAGAAACGCCGAAGGAACTGGTGATCATTGGCTCCGGTGCCATCGGTATGG
>JALSZZ010000466.1 GCA_027075825.1 Mariprofundaceae bacterium
GTCCACAGCGGATCCAAGCCGCCATCATGCACCCAGTAGCCCACCGCGGCCAGCATGGGCTGAATGAGGATAATGCTGCCGATAAAGGGAAACGTCTCCAGAAAAACCAGCAGCGCCAAAGTGACATACAGCTGCCACCCCTGGTGGGCCTGAAGCCACGCCATGGCGTCAAACTGGTGCCAGAGTGCGTAAAGATGATGCAGAGTGTCCATCGCGCCATTTTAAAGCAGAAACGAAAAAGCCCGGCATAAAGCCGGGCTTGTGTCGTGCGGTTTCGAAGCGCGTGTTAACGCTTGGAGAACTGCGGACGACGACGTGCTTTGCGCAGCCCCACTTTCTTGCGCTCCACCTCACGGGCGTCACGGGTCAGCAGGCCGCGAGCACGCAGCACAGGACGGTTTTCTTCGCTGTATTCAACCAGTGCACGGGCAATGCCCAGACGGATCGCACCCGCCTGCCCCGTGGTGCCACCACCCTTGACGGTAATATAGGCGTCAAACTTGCCTTCAGACTGGGTGGCTTCCAGCGGCTGATTGATCACCATCAGATCGGTTTCACGCGCAAAGAATTCCTTGATGTCACGACCGTTCACAGTCATCTTGCCGGTGCCAGGACGCAGAAATACGCGCGCAACAGAGCTCTTGCGACGACCGGTTCCGTAGTATTGTTCAGTTGCCATAATCCGCTACCTCTTATGCCTTGATTTCCAGGGGTTGGGGCTGTTGAGCCGCATGGGGATGTTCACTGCCAGCATAAACTTTCAGTTTCTTCAGCATGGCACGTCCCAGCGGACCACGAGGCAGCATGCCTTTCACGGCCAACTGAATCACACGCTCCGGAGAACGTTGGATCATCTCTTCGAAAGTGAAGGTTTTCAGGTTACCCACATAACCGGTATGACGGTGATACTTCTTGTCCTTGCGTTTTTTGCCGGTCACGGCAACTTTTTCGGCATTGATGACAACGATGTAATCACCAGTGTCCACATTGGGGGTGTATTCGGGCTTGTGCTTGCCACGCAGACGCGCCGCCAGCTCGGCCGCCAGACGACCCAGCGTTTTCCCCTCAGCGTCGACGATATACCAATCGCGCTTCACTTCCGCAGGTTTTGCTACAAATGTTTTCATGTTCATGTCCTGAAACTGTTTTTTCAAATCCAATCAAAGCCTTAACGGCACCTGACGTTAACGGGATGTCGGGGAAAGGATTTGTAAGGCGCACAATTATAAGGAGATCGCCCCCTGCACGCAATGATTTTATACACTGCAACCCACCTTTCTGATCCACCACTGCCAATTGAACGCCACAGTCAGCCTGTTGACAGTTTTTTACCGAGCTTTTCTCCTAAAATGCCAGAACGTTTCATAGGCACCTCCGCAAAACCCCTGAATGCGCTCGCGTTGCGTACGCGATGGCGGCAGATGCAAGGCGTGAGCCGCAGGATTTGGTGGGGCCAAATTCAAGGCGAGCAACGCCGCAGGTGCCGCCATCCCGCCGCAACCCGCAGGGACAGGGCGATTTCGGCCCAATGCCTGCGTTGCGCCTCGCTCGCATAGCGT
>JALSZZ010000467.1 GCA_027075825.1 Mariprofundaceae bacterium
TTGGCTATCGCGATGCACAGGGCAGAATCTGGTTTTGCGGTCGCAAGTCGCATCGCGTGGTCACCGATGATGCTGTGCTGTTCACCATTCCTTGTGAAGGCATTATCAATACCCATCCCGATGTGTTCCGCTCGGCGCTGGTGGGTGTTCGGCGGCACAATCACACAGTGCCGGTGATATGCGTGGAATTGCGGCAACCTGCCGACCGTGGCGAACATTACCGCATACGCCGTGAACTGCTGGCACTGGCGGCTGAACATGCGATCACGAAGCCCATCGACACCATACTCTTTCATCCCGGTTTTCCCGTTGATATTCGCCATAATGCCAAAATTTTCCGCGAGAAACTGGCCGTGTGGGCCGATCGTGTGCTGCCATGAACAAGGTATTGGTCACAGGCGGCGGCGGCTTTCTCGGCCAGGCCATTGTGCGCCAGCTACGAGCGCAGCAGGTGACGGTGGTTTCCTGCTCGCGGCAGGCGCATCCGGCGCTGGCAGCACTCGGGGTCACGCATCATCAGCTTGATCTTGCTGACATCGACAGCCTGCGTCAGGCAGCAACAGGTTGCGATACGGTTTTTCACGTCGCCGCCAAGGCGGGCATCTGGGGCGATGAAGCCGATTACCATCGCATCAATGTGCAGGGCACGGCCAACGTCATTCGCTGCTGCCGTGAGCTTGGTATTCAGCGGCTGGTTTATACCAGTTCGCCCAGCGTTGTTTTTGGTGAGGAAGATATTGAAGGCGGGGATGAATCCATCCCCTGCCCTTCCACATTTCATGCCGCTTACCCGCGCACCAAGGCCGAGGCTGAACGCATGGTGCTTGCCGTCAATGATGACCAACTGGCAACTGTGGCCCTGCGGCCACACCTGATCTGGGGGCCGGGCGACCATCATCTGTTGCCACGCCTTGTCTCCCGCGCCCGGCAGGGGCGCTTGTGGCGCATTGGCCAGCGTCAGTGCCTGGTTGATACCGTGTATGTCGATAACGCCGCTGAAGCCCATGTGCTGGCCGCCAGACGACTCAAGCCTGGCAATCCGCCGGCAGGTAAAGCCTATTTTATCTCCAATGGCGAACCCGTCCCTCTGTGGGACATGGTCAACCGCATGCTTGCCGCCGCCGGTGAAGTGCCGGTATCGCGCAGCGTCCCCGTACCGCTGGCGGTGGCTGCCGGCACAGCGCTGGAAACGGTTTACCGCCTGCTAAACATCACCGCAGAGCCGCCGATCACCCGCTTCGTCGCCAAAGAAATGTCCACCGCCCACTGGTTTGACATCAGCGCCGCCCGCCGCGACCTTGGCTATCAGCCGCGCATCTCGCTGGATGAAGGTCTGCAACGCCTGCAACACTGGCTGCAAACGCATCATTAGCCGATCACCCACCCGTCTTTTGTCAGCCTCTTACATAGAGACTTGATCAGGAGGATCGTTCTTGTAACAATTATTCAGCCTTAAGTTGAATTCGGGATCCTTCAATTAACTCCCAATACAATCAGGCAAATCACTCTGTCTGCCAACTTCCACACTCTTCCTGAACACATTTTATTGAGATAG
>JALSZZ010000468.1 GCA_027075825.1 Mariprofundaceae bacterium
CGTCCGGACAACATACTTTCCGGCAAGAATGTGGCCGCTCTCCAGCAATCATTACAACAGGAGCAAAAAACACCGCCGGAAGCAGTGGGGGGAGAGAGATCTTTTCCCGGAACACTGGCCGCGGCGCATTCGCCATCAGCAGCAGCTGACAGGATGGCAGCAAGACATGTGTCGGCCTTTTCTTCCCAGCCGGTAACGTTGCCCATGATACAGCAGGAAGTATTTATGGCTGTTCAGGAAGGGCGACAATATCTGGAAATCAGACTGCATCCCAAAGAACTGGGCAAGATTGATATCCGTATTGATACCGATTCATCGAAAAAAGTTTATATCCACGCTGTATTTGATAACCCCATGGCAAGGCAGGCTTTTGAGCAGCAGCTGCCGCAGTTGCGGCAGTCCATGCTGGATCAGGGGTTCAGTCTGGGCGAGTTCGATCTCTCGCATAAGGATGAACGTTTTCAGGGTGATCAGCAGCAGGGAGGTGAAGAAATCGGACTTTCGGGCGTGGGGACGATAGCACGAGGAGCAGCTGAAGGTAATGCAGAGCAACTGCATTCCTCAGGGGAAGTCTCCGGCCTGAGTATCAGGGTATAGGAGCAGGCAATGCAGGTAACAGGATTACAGCAATATTTGGCAGGTGATAACGGGCCTGCCGCGGCGGGACGGGCCGATATGGGTAGCAAGGATGTGTTCCTCAAGCTGCTGACTGCCCAGATGCAGCATCAGGATCCTCTGAAGCCCCAGGATCCGACCCAGATGTCATCGCAACTGGCCCAGTTTAATATGGTGGAGCAGCAGATCAGTACTAATGATTTGCTTGCAAGGCTTGCAGATTCACTCAGTGCCGGAAACAAGACGAATGCCACTGATGCAGGGATGTATCTCGGGCATACGGTGGTTGCCGAAAGTTCACAGCTTTATTTTGATGCGGCAGCAGGTCCGGTGACGGCCAATATTCAGGCTCTGTCATCGGCGGCAAGTGCAAAGGTTATTATTCGGGATACTGCCGGGAGCACTGTGCGGGTGCTGGATGTCGGTGCCTTAAAAGCCGGCAGTAATACATTCACCTGGGATGGCACGAATGACGGAGGTGCTGCAGTGCCCAGTGGAAGATACAGCATGGAGGTCGTCGCACTGGATGCGCAGGGCAATGCCGTACAGACAGCAACCAGTGTGACGGGTGTGATTACAGCCATGCAAATTGATGGGCAGGGAAACAGCGTATTGATGATGGGGTCGCTCCCCATTCCATATGAGATGATTCGTGAGATTCGAATTTAATTACTAGGAGGAAGGAAATGGGAATTTATAATGCATTGTATATTGGTTCAAGCGGGCTTACTTCATTTGGTGAGGCGATCCGCATCGTGAGTGACAATATCGCCAATGTGAACACACTGGGCTATAAAAGCCAGAATGTGAACTTTGCCGACACATTGTCGCAGACTATCAATGTGACGCGTTCCAATATTGCCAACCAAGTGGGCAATGGTGTGCGTATCGGGGCTATTACGCGAGACCAGGCTCAGGGGTCGATCCAGAACACAAGTTCGGCGACGGATATGGCGGTGAATGGCAAGGGTTTATTTGCCTTACGGGATCCGGCCAGTAATGAAATGCTTTATTCCAGGGCCGGCGCGTTTCTGCTGGATAAGAATTACAACCTGATTAATGGCAGTGGTCTGGTTGTGCAGGGGTGGGAAACCGATATTAACGGCAATGCGATAGGCAACGTGCGCGATGTCAGCTTCAGCAACCTGGCGTCTTCTGCTCTGGCAACATCCAATCTTGATGTCGGCGTGTCACTGGATTCCAACTCGAAAGTGCTGCCTGCCGGCACGGTGTTTAATCCATCTGACCCGGCGACATTCCATTATAAAACCGAGGTGAAGGTATATGATTCGCTAGGGCAATTGCATCCGGTTACGATGTATTTCACGAAAATGGGCGTGAATGCCGCGGGCAATACATTATGGGATTACCATGTGGCCGTGGATGGCGGAGAACTTCAGGGGGGCACACCGGGAGTTCTGACCGAAATTGGTGCGCCTACCGCTTCAACGGTTGTCGGTGGTGTGGTGACAGCGCCGGGAACGCAAACGCTGGAATTTGGACAAAGTGGCGAACTGATTAATGAATTTGCGCCGCCGTCCAACTTTGCGTGGAATAACGCGGCACCGGGTATTATTTCCATGAATTTTGGCAATGCAGTCACTACAGATGCTCAGGGGGTGACAGGCAAGGGGCTTGATCTGACGGTGCAAATGGCGGGTAGTTTTGCCACGCGTCTGATGAGTCCGGATGGTTTCGCGGCAGGCTTCCTTGATCATCTTGAAACCGATTCAACAGGGCGGATTTTTGGTGTTTTTACCAATGGTCAGCGACGTTCCCTGTTCCAGGTGGCATTGGCGAATTTCCCTTCCGACAGCACGCTCAGCAAAGCCGGGGGGAATATGATGCGTGAAACCATATCCTCCGGTACGCCAGTGCTGGAGCGCCCGGGGAATGGCGGTATGGGCAGTATTACGCCATATGGTCTAGAGCAGTCCAATGTCGATCTGGCCAACGAGTTTGTAAAGATGATTGTGATCCAGCGCGGTTATGAGGCAAACTCGAAGACGATTCTGACGACAGACCAGATGCTTTCGGCATTGATGCAGGTCAAGCGCTGATTCTATTGCCTGACGACTGGCCGCAGCATCAATATGCTGCGGTCTTTTTTTTTTATGTTTTTTTTGCATGATTCTTGCTTGATCAGATAAGTGAGTTGATGCTGTTGGAGGGAAGCTTTGGATATAGCTACTTTAATCGGAATTATTGTTGCCTTTGGCCTTGTTGTGATGGCCATTCAGCTGGGAGGGTCAATTACCAGCTTTGTTGACCCGATATCATTGCTAATTGTAGTGGGCGGAACCGTTGGCGTGGTTCTTGTCAGTAATTCGCTAAAGAGTGTGCTGGGTGTTTTTGGCGTGGCGATGAAAACCTTTTTCTATAAGGCGCCGTCATTGGAAGAAACAATGGCGCAGTTTGTCGAATTCGCCAAAGTTGTCCGCAAGGATGGGTTGCTGGCCTTGGAGTCTGAAGTATCCTCTATTGAGGATGAGTTTCTTTCCAAGGCTTTGCAGATGGCGATCGACGGGCAGGACGCCAAGTCCATTGAGGACATTTTATATCTGGAGATTGACAAGATCGGGGATCGCCACAGCAAAGGCATTGATATGTTCAATGCATTGGGGGCTTATGCCCCATCAATGGGCATGATTGGTACGCTCGTGGGGCTGGTGCTGATGCTGCAGAATATGGCTGATCCGTCATCAATTGGCCCGGCGATGGCGGTTGCTCTGTTGACAACATTTTATGGAGCACTGATGGCCAATATTCTTTTTCTGCCAATGGCCAATAAGCTGAAGGTATACAGCAAGGATGAGGTGGCTGCGCGCGAAATGATGGTAACCGGTGTTATTTCATTGATTGCCGGTGAGAATCCGCGAATTATGGAAGAGAAACTGATGCGCTATCTGCCGCCAAAAAGCCGTCAGTCATCGTTTGATTAGGCATCGGCATGGCTCAACGAAAGAAGAAAGTTCCCGAAGCGCCTGTCAAGGGCAGTGGAGATGCATTGTTCCTGGAATTGATGATGCAGATGCTGGCTTTCTTCATTCTGCTTACATCTATGGCAGTCATTGTGGATGAAAAGCGATTGGCGGCACTGGGCTCGCTGGCGGGAACATTTAGCGCACTGTCCAAAGGGGCAAATTTGTCCAAGGGTTCGGGGCCTTCCGTGCCTTCCCGCAGTGTCACAAAAACCGCCAGTACGCCAAAACGAACTGCCAAAGCTTTGACGGAGCTGGCCAAGGAGCTTGGTGTGGAGGACTCGCTTTATGTGTTGCCTCTGACAAAGAATGAGGTGCGCGTGCGCATGAATGAGTCGATTTTGTTTGCGCCGGGCAGTACGACATTGCCCGCGCAGGCCGATGAACTGATACGCCGGCTGGCGGTTTTGCTGAAGAGGCCGGAGGTTAATCAGGTTGTAATTCAGGGGCATACGGATAATACGCCTGCCAGAGGGAAGTTTCGGGATAATTGGCAGTTGTCGGCTGCTCGTGCGATGTCGGTGTTCAGGCGTTTTGTTGATTTGGGCATGCCGTCCGGGCGCATGGTGGTGCAGGGCATGGGCGCAACCCATCCGATTCGCGATGAACTCGGTGTGGTTGACGGCCCGAAGAGTCGGCGGGTTGAACTGGTGATTCGTTTCAGACCGGTGACTGACGAGATATCAGATATCAAGGGGGTGCATGGTGCGCCCGTACAACGTCCGGCAACGGCAGCGGGGAACTGATGATGGCCAGGCGCAGAGTCAAAACCCAGCCCCCTCCGGAAGATACTGAAAAATGGATGACGACGTTCGCCGATCTGGTAAGTCTGATGTTAACCTTTTTTATTCTTCTGGTATCCATGTCGACGCTGGATCAGACAGGGCTGTCGGATATCTCGACATTTTTCAAACGAGCTGTTCATGTGCTGGAATCCGGTGACGGGTCGGAAATTGATATTCGTCCTATCAAGCCGATTCAGAAATATGTTTCTGCACGCGAGCTGATGCTGGCAATGCGCCAGCATGCGACCAAGGTTCTGAAGGAATCCAGTCTCGAGCATCATGTCAGGGTGGCGATTCTTAATGACCAGCTGATTCTTAGTCTGGACAATGCCGTTTTGTTCAGGCCCGGAAGTGCTGAGCTGAGTCCGGCCGCCAGGGAATCCATCGAGCGCCTGGCCATGCTTTTTGCTTCAACGCCGGGCCAGATTCGGGTGGAGGGCCATACGGATAATGCGCCGCTTCCTGCGACCAGTATTTTTGATGATTCCTGGCAACTGTCATTAGCGCGTGCTGCTGAAGTGATGAGTGTGTTGAAAATGCACGGAGTGAATTCAAGTCGATTGTCCATTGCGGGCTATGGCCCTTCGCGTCCGGTTTCGACAAATCGTACAGTATTCGGCCGGCAGCGGAATCGCCGGGTGGACATCGTTGTATATACGACAACATTGGAATAAAGGGAGAGAGATACCATGGCTGATGATGATAAAAAGGAAAAAAGTGGTGGTGGGTTGCTGGGCATTATTGGCCTGGTGGTGCAATTATTGACGTTGGGGGCGATTGGTTTTCTGGCATGGCAAATGATGCAGTCGAATCAGCAGGATACTCAGCAGGAGGATGGCAAAAAGAGCGTGGCAGAAGAAGTTGCCATTCCTGAAGCGCAGGATGAAGATGAAGAGAATGCCATGATTGTCGAGATGGGTGATTTCACCGTTAATCTTGCCGGTGACAATGCCGAGCGTTATCTGAAGTGCAAAATCAGCGCCAAGGTCTATGGTGAGGAGGCTAAAGCCACGCTTGAAACGGATATGAACAAGAAACTGATCCATGATCTTGTGATCGATATTCTTACTCGCAAGACATTGCAGGATGTGCAGAAGCCTGCAGGTAAAGCGCATATCAAGGAAGAATTGCAACACAGGGTTAACAAGGCCGTTGGCGGCAATCCCGTGCGCCGTATTTTCTTTGATGAGTTTGTAATTCAATGAGTGACGAACGTAGTGAACCGCTGCTGCAGCCGGAGGAGGTCAATGCGCTGATTTCATCCTTTGCGCCGGAGGATGAATTGGTCTCTGCTCTGGAGTCTCTGCCGCGCCTGAAACAGCCGGAGCACGTTTCACAGATTTCGGTGGAGAAGCTTGGCTCGGAGGGGCTGGAGCATTTCAGTCCCTTTATCAAGGTTCATGAATCCTTGTCAGAAATGATTGTGGATCAGTGGCTGGAAAATATAGCGCCCGGACATTGTTCAATTGATCCTCCCGTTGTTTCGCGGGCAAAACTCAGGGATTTGATAGAGAAGGAAGATGAGTATGTGTTTATGGCCTGTGAGTCCGAGCATTATGGACGTTTTCTGATTGATATTGAGACGCATCTTTTGGTCGCATTTGTCGATGCATTGCTGGGGGGTAAGTGTGAAGCGTTGCGGGAGAAGCCATGTGTGATTTCCAAGGTTGAGCTTAAATTGTCGCAACACATTGCAGATATGCTCACCGAGTTCGTTGATAATGTGTGGCAGGAGGCGACCTCCAGGGAGCTGAAGACCAGGGCTTACAAGATTGACCCTAATGTACAATTTCTCAGCGTAGCGCCAGCCACGGAGGTTTTCATCAGTGTGGTTATGCACATCAAGGTGGCCGATACGGAAGGGATTATTGAAGTGCATTATCCGCAATCCTATATCGATCCGATGGTTAAACTTCTGCGTCAGGTGGGAGACTCCGATGAG
>JALSZZ010000469.1 GCA_027075825.1 Mariprofundaceae bacterium
GGTACACCCTGGAAGTGGAGGGGAAGTCCCACAAAGCAGTCTTCCATGTGGAAGTGGGGGAGCGCCCACGCACATACGACGTGGTAGGCTGTCATGGATGGCCCTTGCGGGTGCAGCCGGGCGAGGGCTCGACGCTCTCCCGCATCGTGCGCGCCCTGACGCGGATCGAAGACGACCTCGACGCCCGCGGCACCCGTGTGGTCTACGCGCCGAGCAGCAAATCTCAGGCCGACCTCGCCCAGCACGACGGCGCCCTGCTCTTTCTGCGCCCGCTCTTCTCCAAGCAGGAGGTGCTGGAGCGCACCCTGGCTGGCGAGCTGTTCCCGCGCAAGTCGACCCGATTCCTGGTGCCAGAGCGGCCCCTGCGGGTCGACTTTCACCTGACGGTGTTGCAGGCGGAGCTGGCGCTGGCGGTCAAGAATCAGCTGCTCGACGCGCACCTGCGCTGGTGTTGGGAGAACAACAAGGTGCGCTATTATCCTGAGTCTGTGTTTGTTTTTGGGGATTAGCCGAGCAGCATCGAGGGAGCTGGAGGGGACAACCCAACAAAAAACCGAAAGCCCCCAGCCGAAGCCAAGGGCTCTCTTGGTGCGCGCAACAGGAGCAAGGAGGCCGCGCCGACAGGCGAGAGAGGCCGACGCGGTAGAAAAACTGCGCGCATAGCGCCTCAACTTCGCCCCCGCGCGAAGCGAGGAAGGGGGCCGCGGCAGTATAAAAGCGCGCGAAGCGCACCCCCGTTCAAGTCCTGTCCCCTCAAAGAGACAGCCCACCCAAAAAAACGAAAGCCCCCAGCCGAAGCCAAGGGCTCTCCGTAGTGCGCGCAACAGGACTTGAACCTGTGACTCCCACCGTGTGAAGGTGATACTCTACCGACTGAGTTATGCGCGCGACGCCGCTCGGAGGCAGAGACTGCCGAGAAGCGGAGGCGGATTCTCCGCAAGCGTGAAACGGCTGTCAAGGCCAAGCGACCACACAAGTCGCAAAAGATCGTGCCGAAGCCGCCCACGCTCGCTCGTCTCTCCATCATCTCTCGATCATCTCTTCATCATCCACGCCCATCTTGCGCTCCCCCATGCCCCAAGGCATCGTCCCAACATGGCAACACCGCCCACCAAACAACAGCGCCTCCTCAGCAACCTCATCGCCGGCGCGACCACGGCCATCGTCATCATCCCGCAGGGCATGGCCTACGCCATGGTCGCCGGGCTGCCGCCGATCCACGGCCTCTACGCCTCCATGCTGCCCCTGGTCGGCTACGCGCTGCTCGGCAAGTCGCGCGAGATGGCGGTGGGGCCGGGCGCCCTCGACACCCTGATCATCGGCGCGACCCTAGGCGGGCTGGCCATCGTCAACGAGCACAACTACGCCGCCTTCGCCGCCCTGATCGCCTTTGAGGTGGCGCTGATCCAGCTGCTTTTAGGCCTGTTTCGCGGCGGTTTTGCGGTCAACTTCCTGTCGCGGCCGGTGATCAGCGGCTTCACCTCGGCGGCTGGCCTGACCATCGGCTTTAGCCAGATGCGCAACCTCTTCGACTATGACG